>JBFMEI010000089.1:0-8123 GCA_040753295.1 Thermodesulfobacteriota bacterium
AAAAAGAGTCTCGACCTTTTATAAAAACGGAAAAGAAGACGCCCGGCAGATCATGCGGCAGTTAATGGAAAAAGGGGAAATCAAAATCCGTGAAATGCAGTTTTTAAGAAGCGATGGAGAGCCCATTGACGTGATCCTTTCAGCAAGCCTTCTTAAGGATGAAAGCGGGAAAACTGTGGGAACTCTCGGCATTTTCAAAGATATTACGGATAAAAAACGACTCGAAGAACAGATTCAGCAAAGCCAGAAGCTGGAGTCCATCGGGACTCTTGCCGGAGGGATCGCCCATGACTTCAACAATCTCCTGACGGCCATTCTTGGAAATATTTCCCTGGCCAAAATGTATTCCAAGGCCGAGGGGAAAGTTCAGCAGCTTTTAAACGAATCCGAACGGGCGTGCGGCCGGGCCAAAGAGCTGACCGAACGCCTGATCACTTTTTCAAAGGGCGGAGCCCCTGTCAAACGGGTGGCCTCTATTGATCCCCTGCTTCGGGATACCATCAGCCTGGTCCTCATGGGCTCCAACATCTCATGCGAATTTCAGATTCCCAAAGATCTCTGGCAGGTCGAATTCAACTCCTCTCAATTCAAGCAGTTATTCTCCAACATCACTGCAAATGCCAAAGAAGCAATGCCCAGAGGCGGAACGCTTAAGATCATGGCAAAAAATATTGCCGTGGAACGGAAAAGAAGTGATTTGCCTGAAGGGCTCCCGCTTGGAAAATTTGTCCAAATCTCATTCCAGGATCAGGGAATCGGAATCTCTAAAACAAATCTGCCCAAGGTATTTGATCCTTATTTTTCAACCAAGGAGATGGGGACCCAGCGGGGAGTTGGACTGGGGTTGACCTCCGCATACTCCATCGTAAAAAAACATGACGGATTCATTCATATCGAATCCCGAGAAGGGGCTGGAACCACAGTTCATATTTTTCTCCCCGCTTTTGAAGAAAAACCCATGGAAGTATTCGAAAGCCTCCCCAAAACCGATGGTGGAGAAATTCAAAAAGGGAAAATCCTGTTTATGGATGATGAAGAGATCGTCAGGGAAGTAGTAGGGGAAATGCTTAAGCAAATCGGGTATTCGGTAAAATTTGCAAAGGATGGGAGCGAAGCGGTCGAACTTTACCAGAAAGCCAAAGGAGCCGGTCATCCGTTTCAGGCCGTCATCCTCGATGTCACGGTTCGAGCCGGTATGGGGGCTAAAGAAACCATGAAGAGGCTGCAGGAGATCGATCCGGAGGTCAAAGCTTTTGTTTCAAGCGGGTATACCGATGAACCGGTTATGGTTGATTTTGGCAAATACGGATTCAAAGGATCGCTGTCAAAACCTTTTAATATCAACCGACTGCAGGAAGTTCTCACCCATATTTAGGGGATGTTGAATTGAGAGGTATAGATGATGACAAAAGAATTTATAAAAGAAATAGACAAGTGGATCTTAAATTCAGGCGGATGGAAGAAAGATATCTAAGCCTCTCTCTTTTTTAAAGAGATCCATGTCATCATAAATGCTGCCAGTCCAAGTAGCATTATTACGGCTCCCCCCATGAACGCGTAACGCAATTGGAACAGGTCCATGGTCAGACCGGCCACGATGGATCCGGTCATCATACCTATGCTGTGAGCCATGGTCAAAATTGCCATGACCGACCCCATCGCCTCTGCCTGATTCCCCTTGGTAACCGCCAGAGCCATCAATGGCGGCATTGAAATACCGCCCCCGATTCCGAAGAGAACGCTGGCATAAAACAGATTCCAGAATCCGGATGAATTCTGAAAAAAGACCAGAGAAGCACAGGCGATCCCGCCTCCAGCAAGAATCATGATCTTTCGATTGACCCGATCCGCGATATATCCGGCCGGAGTCTGGATCAGACCGCTGATCAAAACACCGAGCATGACAAGAATTCCGATAAGGGAAGGACTTAAGGCAAAGTTTACGGAAGCGAAGACCGGCAAAAACGCCCAGATTACACCAATGCATGCCGTATAGGATAGTCGAAAAACAAAAAGCCCGGCAAGTTCCCGGTCTCGGATCAACGCGACCCAACTGATCGGCTTTTTACCAAAGGACTTGGATCTCTCCTCCCGGGTCTGGGGAAGAAAAAAATAGCTCAATAAAAAACCGATAAACGCCAGAATTCCCATGCAAAAAAAAGCGGCCTTCAGGCTGAACCGGTCGCTGATAATTCCACCGAGAAGGGGTCCGATACTCAGGCTTAAAAAAATCGACATGTTGAAAAGCCCCATGGAAAACCCCTCATCTCCTTCCGAGGTGATATCTCCGACATATGCCTGGGCAACCGGCATGATCATGGCTGAAGCAATCCCCTGGAAAAATCGAATGACAATCAGGGTGGCTACATCGTTGGAGAGAATAAATGCAATGGAGACCAGGGAATAGGCGAACAATCCGCATGCAATAAACGGTTTTCTTCCTTTGCGATCTGAAAGTCTTCCGAAATAGGGAAGAAAAAGAGTCCTTGATAAAGAAAAGGAGCCGAAGATAAGCCCGATATACAATCCGCTGGCCCCCAAATCATGGGCATAGACCGGTAACAGGGGAACCACGATCCCCACACCCATGACCGCGGTAAAAATGGAGAAAAAAAGGACCCCGAAGATCTTCTTATTTAAAACGATCAAATAGAAAATTCTCTGTTAAGTGCTAGGCGATTTCCTGCTGAATTTTCGAAAGTGCTGTTTCGATGAGCCCCCGAATTTCTCCAAGCCGTTTTTCGCTTATGGCTTCATATCGGAGAACAAGAACCGGCTGGGTGTTGGAAGCCCGAACCAGTCCCCAACCGTCCTCAAAGAGAACCCGGACGCCATCAATATCGATGATATCGTATCTTTTCCGAAAATATTCTGTTACCTTTTTTACAACATCGAATTTTTTATGCTCCGGGCAGTCGACCCGAATTTCCGGAGTGGTATAGGTCTCTGGAACCCCTTCCAGGAGCTGGGAAACTCTTTTGCCGGTTCTGGAAAGAATCTCGAGGAGTCTGCAGGAAGCATAAATGGCATCGTCATACCCGAAGTATCGATCTTTAAAAAACATGTGACCGCTCATCTCTCCTGCCAATTCCGCTTTTTCTTCTTTCATTTTCTGTTTGATCAATGAATGCCCGGTTTTCCACATGATCCCTTTACCGCCATGTTTGGCGATATCATCATAAAGGGTTTTTGAGCATTTTACTTCTGAAATAATCGTCGCACCGGGTTTTCTTGAAAGAATTTCTCTTGCAAAAATGATGATGAGCTTGTCCCCATAAATGATTTGTCCGGTTTCATCAATAACACCGATCCGGTCGCTGTCTCCGTCATAGGCAATTCCCACATCGAGCTTTTTTTCCTTAACCAGAGCGATGAGATCCGCAAGGTTTTTAGCAACTGTTGGATCGGCTTCATGATTTGGAAACGTACCGTCCATTTCGCAATACAGATCATAGACCTTGCAGTTGAGTCCCTTCATAATGGGAACCGCAACAACGCCGCCGGTCCCGTTTCCCGCATCCACCCCGACTTTCAGAGAGTTTGGAATCGAAATGGTATTCAGGACAAAATCGGTATAGGAGGAGATGACTTCCGCACTCTTTAACGTTCCGTTTCCTGTTGAAAATACCCCCCTTTGGATGATTTCGAAAATGGCCTTGATCTCCTTTCCGTGAATGGAATCGGAATCCATGCAAAGCTTAAACCCATTGTACTGGGGCGGATTATGGCTGGCAGTCACCATCACCCCCCCCTGAGTTTTCAGATGGTGGATGGAAAAGTAAAAAACCGGCGTGGGGCATACGCCGATATCCACCACATCGCATCCCGTGGAACGCAGCCCTTCAATGACTTTTCTTGAATAATCAAACGAAGTCAGCCGGCAATCCCGACCCACCGACAGGAGACTCCGGCCCCGGTTTTTTAAATAAGTTCCCACCCCTTTTCCGATAAGGACCACATCGTCTTCCGTCAGGTCTTTTCCGGCAATACCCCGGATGTCGTATTCTCGAAAAATATCGGGATTCATTCATCAACTCCTTTCTCAAACCGACAGATAAAAACCGCTGATCATTAATACAAGAATTCCAACCGCCCAGCAGTAGGGGGCAAAATAATGAAGCCGCCCCTTCTTAACCACTCCGAGCAGAACTTTTAAAGCAACATACCCTACAACGGCCGCTGTTATGGCTCCAAGAAAGATCATATTTCCTGAAACCGTACCCTGAGTCAAGGGTGAATTCACGCTCAAGAGGAGCGCTCCCAGAACGGCAGGAATCGATAAGAGAAACGAGAACGCTCCGGCATCTTCCCGGTTCATCCCTAGAAATAGAGCCGCAGATATGGTTGCACCCGAACGGGATATCCCGGGCAGAACCGCCACTCCCTGAGCCACTCCGATCAAAAGAATTGCCGTCACCGTCATTGTGGAGATGGATCTTTCTTGAGCCTTAACCTGTCGGGTCAGCCAGAGAAAAGTTCCGGTGACAAGGAGCGTCAACCCGGTGATCCATGGCGTCCGAAAGATTTGATCCGCAGCGGATTCGATCCAAAGGCCGATGATTGCGGTCGGGATACTTGCTATGCCGATCAAGGCAATTGTCCGGATCTCCGGGTTTATCTCATAAACCCTTCTGATCCCTCCGGATTCCCTGATAAGCGCCGGAAGCCGGAGCAGAGAGGAGATCATCCGGTATAATCTGGCGGGGAAGACCGAACAAATGGCAGCCAGCGTTCCGACATGAAGTCCGATATCAAAAAGAAGCTCCGGTTCCTTTAATCCGAAGAGGTGCTGAAACAGCACCAGATGCCCGGAACTGCTGACTGGTAAAAACTCCGTCAATCCCTGAACCACGCCGAGAAAAATAGAAAGTAAATACTCCATCGGTTTTTTTGGAATCTATCCTTTCAACACCGCCATGGGCCTCAATCTTGCCACTTTCTTGGATATTCCCGCACCATGAACCACATTCACGACCTGGGAAATATCTTTATACGCTTCCGGCATCTCTTCAGCCAGGGTGGCCCTCCCGGACCATCGGACCAGGATCCCCTGATCTTCCAATTCTCTCTGAATAGACCTCCCTTTACTTTTTTTCTTTGCCGCCTGCCGGCTCAATACTCTTCCGGCCCCATGACAGGTGGAGCCGAAGGTCTCTTCCATGGCTTTTTGAGTCCCTGCCATGACATAGGATGCACGCCCCATATCCCCGGGAATTAAAATCGGCTGTCCCACATCCTGATATTTTTCAGGGACTGCGGGATGTCCGGGTGGGAACGCCCGCGTGGCTCCTTTTCGATGAACACAAACCTTTTGAATTTCGCCATCCACCCGATGTTCCTCCTGTTTGGCGATGTTATGACACACATCATAAACCAGCTCCATGGCAAGGTCTCTGGGGCTGATCCCCAGCACTTTTGTGAAAACCCGGCGGGAAAGATGCATCAGAACCTGCCGGTTTGCCCATGCATAATTGGCGGCGCACGCCATGGCGTTGAAATAACGCATCCCTTCTTCGGACCGGATCATGGCGCAGGCAAGCTGGCGGTCCGGAAGATTAAACCCAAGCTTGTCGATCCGTTTCGTCATCTCCATCAAGAAATCGTCGCAGATCTGGTATCCCAGTCCCCGGGATCCGGAATGGAGAATCAGAGTGACCTGCCCTTCAAATAATCCGAATGTCCGGGCAATGGCCGGATCAAAGATTTCTTCCACCACGCCGACTTCCAGAAAATGATTCCCCGAACCTAAAGTTCCCAGTTGATTCCGTCCTCTTTCCAATGCCCGGTCGCTCACCTCTCCCGGATCGGCATTTTGCATGCACCCTTCTTCTTCGGTATGGGCGATATCCGAATCTTCCCCGAACCCCTGCTCAACCGCCCATCGGCTCCCTTTTCTCAACACTTTTTTTTCTTCAGAGGCAGAGAGCCTGATGGCGCCTGTGGAGCCGATCCCTGATGGAATATGGGCATAAAGGGTATTGATCAGGTCTTCGAGCTTGGAACGGATCGATGTCAGATCGAGAGCGGTGGCTGCCAGGCGGACGCCACAATTGATATCATACCCCACGCCGCCCGGAGAGATCACTCCGGTTTTCCAGTCAAATGCCGCCACACCGCCGATGGGGAATCCATACCCCCAGTGGATATCGGGCATGGCAAATGAGGCTTTCAAAATCCCGGGAAGGGTCGCCACATTGGCGACTTGCTGCAGCGGCTCATTATGCGCCTTCTCCTCAAGCATATTTTCAGCCGAATAGATGATTCCCGGAACCCGCATGCTTCCGGTTTGATGAAGCTCCCATCGGTAGGCATCGATTTTTCTGATTTTTAATTCCATGGCTATCCCTTTTACCCCAGCGTCGACTCACACATCGAAAATGATCCGGGAATTCCACCCTGCGGACGTCCGATTCACCTGAATCTGATGATAGGTCACGGCTTTGATTTCATTCCGGATAATATGTCGCTCCCGGTCATAGGGAGTTAGACCGATCTCGGCATCCACAACTCCTAACGAGATTCTTTTAACCCGAATGGATACCACAAGACAACTCATCCCGGTCCACAGGTAAAGCAGCTCTCTGAGCCAGTTGACCATCAGATCCGGGAGATCTTTTCCCTGAATGGACATTGCTTTTTTTTTCAGCGGTTCCGATCCGGCATCTCCGGCAATCAGATCACCCAGGGCATATCCAGCATTTTCAAAAAGCTCCTTTTTTGTCTTTCCGACAACCCGTATTCCGAAATCCGCCGTATGATCGATGAGTCGATACGCTTTTCTATTTTTCCTTTGATCCGGCATCGGCATTGGCTTTATTGGGTTAGAGCAGTATTTCTCCGGTCCGTTTTGTGGAATATCCGCCCAGGGCAAGAACTTGATCTTTAAATTCTGTACTTTGGATGATCTTAAGAAGAAGTTGAATTTTTTCGGATCTGAAATGCTCATCCGGAATAATAAGATCGTACTGTTCGGTGACAATGGGGATAAAGCCCAGATTTAATGCTCTGGCCGCGGCATAAATACCGAGCCCGACATCGGCCGCCTGACTTTGTACGGCCACCGCAACCGACATGTGGGTGAACTCCTCATGATCATACCCCTGAATCTCCCGGGGATTCAACCCGAGCTGACTGAGCCGGAAGTCAAGGAGAATCCGGGTTCCGGAGCCGGGCTGACGGTTGATAAACAGGATCTCTTTCCGTGTCAGATCCTTGATTCCAGTGATATGTTTTGGATTTGACTTCGGGATGATGAGTCCCTGGTCTCTTTCGACCAGATGTACCACCCGTACGGGAATATCCGTTAAATACCGCCGGACATAAGATAGATTGTAACTTCCATCTGTTGCATCGAGAAGATGCGATCCGGCCAGATGGCAGACTCCCCGTTTGATGGCCATCAATCCCCCCATGCTCCCCACATGGCTTGAAGAAAGGGAGATTCCGGTGCCTGAGGCTTTGAGTTGATCTTCCAGCAGATCGAGGGTGTTGTCGTGACTTCCCACAATGACGATGGTGTTTCGGATATCGGTGGGCGGCTTCAGGAGTTCGGCTTCAACAGGTTCCCCTTCCTTCAGCCCCTCCACATGGTTGGGGATCCGGATGACCCCATCCGCTTCCGTCAACGAGGTGATGCATCCGGCACCCCTGGGAAGGGAAGTGGCGACCGCCTTCTCCCCGACCATCCCGATTTTGACTCGAATAAACTCCTCCAGGCCTAACTTCGAGGCGATTTTCCGTGTCGGCTCCACCATGATTTTATCTCTTTCTTTTTCCTGCTGCCCCAGCATCCTGCAGATGAGCGGATATACGAACTGCTCAAAGGCAAGGATCGCCGAAACCGGATATCCGGGAATGCCGAAGACCGGCTTTTTATTGACGCTCCCCATGACAATGGGCTTTCCCGGCATCATGGTCACCCCATGGACAAAGACCTCTCCCAGATCCGCGATTGCCTTTCTGGAATAATCTTCGGACCCGGCTGAAGATCCCCCTCCGATCAGAACAATCTGAAAATCCGACCGGGTTGCCTCATCTACTGCCTGTTTGATTTTTTCAACATCATCCTTGACGATTTCATTGCGCACATATGCTCCGCCGCAAGATTCAATCAGCTTTCCCAG
>JBFMEI010000090.1:0-8043 GCA_040753295.1 Thermodesulfobacteriota bacterium
AATCATGGAAAACGGTATCGACGGACCGCTTCCAGGAACCATTCTGAAACGCTGCTCTTCCGGAATCAGAGAACTTTTTGACAAAGCGGATTTGATTATTTCCAAAGGGGGCGGAAATTTTGATACTCTTGGAGAGGAAAACGAATCCTTAAGAAAAATCGTTTTCATGCTTCTGTCAAAATGCCGGCCCTACATGAATCATTTTCATGTTCCGTTGCATCATCCTGTCCTTCACGTCATTTCAGAATATTGATCGTCCGGATATTTTCCGTGTCAAGGCTCACGGGAATACCTTTTTCCCATGCCCGGTTTCGATTATGGCAAGACTCACCCGGGCAACCGGGTTGAAAGGGAATAATCTTGACGATCAAAACCGGCTTTGATAGGTTTTTATATAAAGGAAAGGGGCAACTCAGATGAAACTCTACCGGGAAAATTATATCAATGCCCTGCGCACTGAGCTTCAGGAGATGATCAAGGAAAACCTGAGCCCGGTAGCATTGAAGCACGGCTACAGTGACGCTCCCCTTGAAGCCGGCATCAAATGGAGACCCCTGGTTCTGGTCATCGGGAACTATTCCGCAGGAAAATCCGCATTGATCAATGAATTTTTGGGAGGAGATATTCAGGCCACAGGACAGGCACCCACCGATGACTCATTCACCATAATTACGGTTGATGAGAAAGGGGATCCGAACGGTCCGGTCCGGGTCACTGAAGAGCGGGACGGGAAGCACCTGCTCAATGATCCTGAATTTCCATTTGAATCTTTAAAGAAGCACGGGCAGCGGTTTGCCGCTCATTTCCGGTTAAAACGGGTCAATTCGCCTTTTCTGAAAACCCTTGCCCTCATCGATACGCCCGGGATGCTGGACAGCATCGCCGAGCGGGACCGGGGATACAATTACCAGGAAGTCATCGGAGATCTGGCGCATATTGCGGATCTTATTCTTGTCCTGTTTGATCCTCACAAGGCCGGAACCGTTCGTGAGGCGCATACGAGCCTCAGAGACACCCTTCCGGCCCGGACGTTTGAAGACCGGGTTCTGTTTGTGTTGAACCGGATCGACGAATGCGGATCCCTTAAGGATCTGCTCCGCGTTTACGGAACCTTGTGCTGGAATTTGTCCCAGATTACAGGCCGGAAAGATATTCCGATGATTCATCTGACGTATTCTCCACGGGTTGCCAAGATATCACCTGAACGCCTGGAGCATGAGGGGAGCTATCTGAAACATCTGGAAAATCAGCGTGAAGACCTCAAAAAGGCGATTCTCGAAGCCCCCCGGTATCGCCTGGATAATATGGCTGCGTTTGTAGAGATTCACAGCGAACGGTTAAGCCATTTTCTGGAAGCGCTCTTCAATTACCGGCGGAAAATTCGGATGATGACGTTAAACCATTCGATCGCCGGAGTCCTCATCAGCCTGATGCTGGGAGCAGCGGCCGCTTTTTTTCTATCCACCCAGGATGCTGTGGCTGAGATGTCCTATGCGCTGAAAACAGGAATTGCCGGAGGAGGTGCGGTTCTGCTGTTTGTCGTCTGGGTCATCTGGATCATGAAATTTTTTCGACGCCGGTTTCTGCGAAAACAACTCCGGAATCTGGATGAACTGACAACCTTGGACAACCAGAGACGCCACGACAGCTGGAATGCGGTCCGGGAACTGGTCGAAAAATATCTTAAAAAAACCTCAGGTCAGTTTTCAACGGCCGGTGTCAAGAAAGATTTTGAAAAGGTTAAAGCTGTATTTGAAAAAGGGTCGAAAGAGGTCCGGGAAGCTTTGAATGAATTGGCAGCCCTTCCGCCGTCTGCCCCCATTACCGATCCTCCGGGCCCTTTCCTTGCCTCTTTAACCGCTCATCATGACCACAGCTCCTGAGATGAAGGGGATCTTATTTTTCATCCTTAACGCAATTCCTTCATTCTCCTTAGTACCAATGAAAGCGCCAGGCAGACCAGGATGCTGAAAAAACAGATTAAAAAGGCATGTTTATACGCGGAAAGGGGATAGAGATCCCCGATTCGACCGGCCTTATCAAGAACGGCTCCGGTCAGGACCTGAAAAACCGCAACCCCGAAAAACGGAGCAGGGTTGAGCATCCCCGAGGTAAGCCCGAAAATATCCGAAGGGGTGGTATCCCGGACAAATCCCCAGAAGGTGCTGATGAATCCTCCGGTCATGACCCCCATGATAAAAAAGAGCATCGAAAGTCCCAGGATGCCGAGAGTCTCTGGGAAGAAAATGATTCCGACCCAGGGAAGTGCATAGAGAACGATGATGGCCATAACGGTATTCTGTTTATTGAATGAAAATCGATCAAGGATCCAGCCGATGAGTGGGGATCCGACGATGACGCCGATGGGGATCAGCATATTCAACCGGCTGGCCGGGATGCGTTCAATTCCCAGGGCGCTCATCAGAAACGGGGTCGCCCATAACCCCTGAAGGGTCAACACGGTTCCGTAAATGCCGAAAAAGATCAACGAGATCATCCAGAACTTCCAGGATAAAAGGATCTGAACGAAGATCCTCCTTGATCCTTTGGATGGAGCGGAGTCCGGGGTTGAATTGAATCGATCTGCGGAAATCGAAGAGTCGTGATCCCGGGTCAGGGTGAATGTGAGAATAGAAAGCAGGAGTGTGATTCCGCCGATAAGCAGAAACGTCGGACGCCACCCATAGGCGTCGGTCGCCCAGGCCAGGGGAGTGGTGGCGATAACGGCCCCAAGATTTCCTACAGACATCAGGAATCCCAGAACCGTTGCAAAATCCTTTTTTTGAAACCATAATGAAAATGCCTTGATTGCCGGCACATAAACCCCGCCCACACCAAAGCCGATAAGGGCTCTTCCCAGGGAGGCCCAGAGAATATTCGGAGCTGCGGCAAATATAAAACATCCGAGTGCTGCACCGATCGACCACCATCCGATGACCCTTCTGGGGCCGAGTCGGTCCGAGAGAAATCCCACCAGGGGCTGCTCAAATGCATAAATATAAAAATAGATGGACGACATGAACCCCAATGCCGTGGCGTTCGTATCGAATGCGTTCAGGAGGTCTTTGACGATCACGGATGTGGATACCCGGTGAAAATAGACGAAAAAATAGACCATGCAGATGGTAAAGAAGACCATCCACCGGTGAGGATCCTGATGAGAAAGGAGATCGGGTTTATTCATCTGGAGGAAGCCAGGAACCGGTGGTATTCCACCATATTGCCGCAGGCTTTGACGGCGCGTTCCGGTGTGGGGAAGAAGACTCCTTTGTATCTGGCGCCGCTTACCGGAAAGACCGTCTGATCTTTCTGATCCGAAATGATGCTCACCCCATATACCGGTTTTTCATATTGCTCCATGAGAGAGACGATATGGGCGATATACTCCTCTTCAAACCGGCGAAAATAATCCATAATGGCGGTGACGGATTCTTTCGTGTAGGTCGGATCCGCGTTTAAAACCGAACAGGAGAGACGATCAATGAGAATTTTCCGGCCGATAATTCCAAGATTGATGACCGCATCGCATCCCTTCCATCCGACCAGGGCTTCCATGACCTGAAGCGGGATTTGAACATCCCGCTCGCCCACCAGGTCGACGGGATTCGTTTTGCTCCAGTAATCCGGAAGAAGCCGGTCGATCCGGGCCCTGATATCCGGAGTGAGATCCGGGACGGCCAGTCCATAATCCGAGCAGAGATCGACGGTGACGACCCCCCATCCGCCCCCCAGCGTCATAATGGCCACCCGGTTCCCTTTGGGTAAGGGAAGAGAGGAAAAGGCGGCCGACAGATCGAGAAGATCCATCGAGTGTTTGACCTGGACAATACCGGCCTGCCGGCATGCCGCATCAAAAATCCGTCTGTCGTGGGCAAGGGCTCCGGTATGGGTTGCGGCAGCCCTTTGGCCGCTTTCACTGCGGCCGCCTTTCAGAAGAACAATCGGTTTTTTCTTCCCCACCCGCCGGGCGCACTCGAGAAACCGGCGGCCGTTTTTCACGCTTTCCACGTAGAGCATCACGGTCTGGGTGAGCGGGTCGTCTTCGAACGCCTCCAGAAAATCCTCCACGGTGACCATGGCTTCATTTCCCGAACCGCAGAATCCCCGGATGCCGATCCCCTGGCGTTCGGCAAATGCCAGAAGCTGTGTCCCCATGTTTCCGGACTGGGAGACGACCGCAGTCGCTCCAGGATCGGGGTGAACATGGCTCCCGGTGCAGTATAACCGGATATGGGGGTTGCAGATCCCCATGGTATTGGGACCGACAATGAGGATGCCGGCATCCCGGGCCTGCCGCACCATAACGTGTTCCAGAAGGGTTCCTTCTTTTCCGGTTTCTGAGAATCCTGAGGTGATGAGAAGCATATTCCGGATTTTTTTCCGTTGGAGCTGAGGTATCAGAGGCAGGACTTGGTTTGCCGGAACCGTCACGACACACAGATCCACTGAATCCGGAACCGCTTCGATAGAGGGGTAAACCTTCCGGTCGGCGATGGGTTTTCCTTTCGAGTTGACCAGATGGACTCCTCCGGCATATCCGCCGCTTACCGTAGATGTAAAGAGCATGTGCCCCCATTTTCCGATCTGGGAGGAGACCCCGATAAAAGCAATGGATCGGGGGTGAAAAAATCGTCCCAGCCAATCCGGATCCACCGGGACCGGAACTTCTTTTCCGGCAGTCTTTTCTCCTTTTACCATGAGGGCATCGACTGCCAGAAGGTTTCCATTTGAATCGGCCAGAATCGGATTGATATCGATTTCGAGGATCTCCGGATGCTCCATCCCGATCCGGGAAAGCGACATGAGAATCCGGATGAGTTGATCGGTGCGGACCTCTTTTTCCCCCCGGAATGCTCCAAGGATTTTTGTTGACCGGATCTCCCGGATCATCTTTTCAGCCTCGGCTTCATCAACCGGAGCGATCCGGAATACAACATCGGACAAGGCTTCGGTGAGGATGCCCCCCAGGCCGAACATGACCACGGGTCCGAAATACGGATCCCTGAAAAGTCCGGCCACCAGCTCCCGTTTTGCCGAGATATGGGGTTGAACCAGGAATCCTTCAAGGAGGTCTCCGGCGTTGACGGCGATTTCCCGAACCGCAAGACGAACCCCGTCTTTTCCCGGTATGTTCAACCGGACCAGGGCGCGGTCGCTTTTATGAAGCAATCGTTTTCCTAGCCCTTTGATCACTACCGGATAACCGATCGATTCGGCGGCTTCAAGAGCTGATTTTTCGTCTGCAGCCGTAATTTCATGGACAACCGGGATCCCGAAAGATCTGAGAAACGATTTGGATTCATGTTCATCAAATGCTTCTTTAAGTCTTTGCTCAGTAAATGACATGCAACGAGTTCCTTCAGGGTTGAAAGGTTGACGGTTAACGCAGTGAAACGATGGTTCTGCCCTTAAGCTTTCCTTCAAGCATCAAACCGATTCTGGAATCGAGATCCTCCAAGGGTACTTCGTCGGCCAGGGATTCCAGACAGTCCGGCTTCCATTTCCCGGCAAGATTTTTCCAGATCTGTTTTCGTTTAGACATTGGGCAGTTGGCCGAATCGATTCCATAAAGGGTGACGCCTCTTAAGATAAATGGAAAGACCGTGGTATGAAGTTCCGGAGATGCAACATTCCCGCAGCAGGTAACCGCTCCATGATAACCGGTGGATTTTAATGCGGTTGCCAGAAAATCTCCCCCCACGGTCTCCACGACCCCGATGAAGCGCCCTTTCAGGAGAGGTTTCGGGGAGTTGTCTCTGAATCTTTCCCGGGGGATGATCTCTTTTGCGCCGCACCGGATCAGGAAGCCGGCATCATCGGCTTTTCCTGTGACGGCTGACACATGATATCCGATTTTTGACAGGATGGATACGGCAAGACTTCCCACACCTCCGGATGCACCGGTAACCAGAATCTCTCCATCTGCCGGAGAAATGCCGTGGCCGACCAGTTTCTCAACCGATAATCCTGCTGTGAAACCGGCGGTTCCAAACATCATGCTCTCTTTCAGAGAGATCCCTTCCGGAAGGCGAACCACCCACTCATGGGGAATCCGGATCATCTGGCCGAATCCTCCGGAAGTGTTCATTCCGAGATCATATCCGGTAACCAGGACTTCATCGCCGATGGTGAAGTCGCTTCCTTCCCCTTCAACCAGAATCCCGGCGGCATCAATACCCGGTGTATGGGGATATGCCCGGGTCACCCCGCGGTTTCCGGAAGCTGAAAGGGCATCTTTATAATTCAACGAGGAATAGATCACTTCAATGACCGCATCCCCGGGGGGAAGATCTTCAGTGGATCGCCGGGTGATCCGGCGGATAAATGAATTGGAAGGCCCCTCGGTAACGACCATGGCTTTGAATCGTTTTGTTTCCATACTCGATTCCTGTTTTTTGAATATCAGCGGCAATCAAGATCCGGTCAGTGAATGCATCCATACCACAGGTTTGAATCTTTGTCCATCCGGTTCCGCCTTGACAGTCAGGGTTTCATTTTCTACAATATTCAAACAAGAATTCTATTCCGATAATCTCTTGATGCAGGATTCTCAGTTGAAATGAATCGTCGCACCTTCCTGAAAATTACCGGTATCGGAAGCCTCTCCGTTGCGGCCGGATGCACCTCCCAGCCCGATAAAACCCTATACTCGCCGGTCCGCATGCCTGAAGATATGGTGACAGGAAAAGCGACCTGGTATGCCTCAACATGCCGGGAATGCCCGGCAGGATGCGGAATTCTGGCCAAAAGCAGAGAAGGAAGGATTACGAAGCTTGAAGGGAATCCTCTTCA
This sequence comes from Thermodesulfobacteriota bacterium, assembly GCA_040753295.1. Classification (GTDB taxonomy): domain Bacteria; phylum Desulfobacterota; class Desulfobacteria; order Desulfobacterales; family UBA2156; genus RBG-13-49-15. Next base: position 6,793 of record JBFMEI010000090.1, read on the forward strand.
TCCCATCAACCGGGGAAAGTTGTGTCCGAGAGGGCAGGCGGCTATCCAGGGGCTGTATAATCCGGATCGGATCCGAAGCCCGTTGTTAAAAAGCCAAAATCAGTTTAAGCCGATTCCTTATCCCCAGGCGATTTCGATTCTAAAGAACCGGATTTTAGAATCCACCGGAAAGGGGGATGGAAAGATACGGCTGATGTCGGAAATGACCGGAAAAAGCCTTGAGGATCTTTTAAGTCGATTTCTCCATGAGTGGCATTCCCCTCCTCCGGTGATTTTCGAACCGTATGCTTATGAATCCCAGAAACTTGCCAACCGGGAAGTGTTCAAGATGGAAGGCCTCCCGGTCTATCGAATGGAGAAAGCTGACTTTCTATTATCTTTCGGCGCCGATTTTCTTGAAACCTGGCTGTCGCCGGTGGAATATGCGATTAAATTCAGTCAAATGCGTCAAAAGAGCATCGGCAAGGGGATTTTTTTCCAGATTGCTTCTTATCAGGGTTTAACCGGCGCCAATGCAGACCGCTTTATTTTCTGCCGTCCTGGCGGAAAGGTTTTTATCGCCCTCCGGCTTATGGGCGAACTCATCCATGCCGGGAAAGGAAAATATCTTCCGAAAGACCTTCTCCAGGCCATGCAAAAAGCCGCTTCAATCCATGCGGCCGATGCCATGGCGGCGGCATCCGGAATTTCAGAGGAAGAATACCGGGAAATCCGGCGGCACCTGATTCAGGCAAAAACCCCTCTGGTTCTTGGGACTTCCACGGGAACTCCCGATCCCGATTCTGCGGCAACCGATATGCTGGTCAATTGCATCAATCTCATTTTGGATCCCGCTCTTTCCTGTTTTGACTTTCATGGACGCCACTCCGTGGAGCGTGCCGCCAAACGGGCGGATCTTTATAACTTATTAAGGGATTTGGAGACCGGGAAATCCGAGCTTCTTTTTCTGAATCAAGTCAATCCCGTCTTTACTCTTTCTCCGGCAAGTCATATCTCGGAGCTGCTCCGGCAGGAATCTCTTTTTGTTGTCAGTTTTTCCACATTCATGGATGAAACCGCAGCCCTGTCGGATCTGGTGATTCCTGCCGCCCATCCTCTGGAGCGCTGGGACGATTATGACGGACATCTGGGGAATCTCTCTTTATGCCAGCCTGTTGCCGGCAGCCCTTTGAAAGGAGTCAATGCGGGAGATGTCATCCTGCAGACATTCCGGGAAAAGAGTTCTTCTTTTCGAAATTTTAAGGAGTTCAT
>JBFMEI010000091.1:0-8030 GCA_040753295.1 Thermodesulfobacteriota bacterium
TGGAAGCGTTTCGCAGCGTAAGTAAAAACCTAACCGGATAATTAAAAAAACTTCCGGATCCTGTATTCCTAACGTTTGATGTCGATGCCCTTGACTTCAGTGTCGTCATGAGCACCGGCACCCCTGAACCCGGCGGATTTTTATGGGATGAAGCGGTGAAACTTCTGAATCAGATTTTCAGGTCCAAAACCGTGGTGGGTTTTGATGTGGTGGAGCTTTCCTCCGCACCGTGGGATCGGAATTCACCGGTTGCAGTTGCACGGCTTATCTACAAAATGCTCGGATTCAAGCTCGATTCGGTGCGCAACTCCATCGGAGGATGGCCGACAGCTCCAAAAGGTCCTATTTTAGCCCATCTGCGGGGATCTTATCATGGCAAGGATCTAAAAAAACAGGAATACCGTCAATGACCAGGCGATCCCCAGGGCATGATGGGTCGGAAATGATATCAACGATTGTAAGGCCCAATAGGGTTTGAAGTTTTTTTACATTTTGACTCCTGATCCCTTTTACCCGGGAGATGTTGTCCGGATGAACCATGATGGAAAGCTTCCCGAATTTACAATTCTTTCTACGCGCCTGTGAGACGATCTGATCAAAGGCGATCTCAGATAAAACCAGATGCCCGAATGCCGGATGAAATGGCCCGGCAAGCAGATCCTTTCCTGCGGAAAGAGTTTCAGAAGCCTGCAGTCCCATTCGAATAACCGGAATATTTCGTCCCCTGAAAAACAGGTAGAGCTGCTTGATATGACTGACGCATTGATCAAGGGGTAGGGGATGGTATCGTCCCTCCGCATACCACGTTGCCAGAAGACTTCCTTTTAACACCACGGTGGGATAGATTCTGATAAAATCAGGAGAAAAAGAAGAAACGATTTCGGCTGTTTTGAAGGATTCGGCTTCAGTATCCCCCGGAAGGCCGATCATGAGCTGTACACCGAATCGAGATCCATGTGCTTTCAATCGTTCTACAGCATGATAGGTGGTTTCGGCTGAATGGCCCCGCATGCTCCTTCTTAAGGCATTATCGTTCAAAGATTGAACGCCTATTTCAACTGTCGAAATCGGATACTTCCTCAAGAGATAAAGCAATTCATCCCTTACGGTATCCGGCCGGGTTGAAAATCGGATACCGTCAACAATTCCTTCATCAACCAGCCGGGAAGATGCTTCTAATAAGGAAACGATTCGTACCATATCGATTCCCAGAAAATTTCCTCCGTAAAAGGCGATCTCCACACGATCTCTTTTCCCTCTGAAGTTCAGAAAACGTTCGACTTGTGGCCGGATATCATCCGGATTAAGCCGGGCTCCACGGTTCTGATCCATGGCATTCTGATTGCAAAAAACGCAGCGGTGAGGGCATCCTTCATGAGTCAGGAAGAATGGAATGACAAGGGGATGGTGTTTCATCTGGATAAGGGTTTCGAGGAGATGTCTGTTTCTCCGGTGTTGACCGAATCCTCTGAAAGGTTTTTTCTGATGAGCTCAAGGGCGTGTTTTGCAGCCTCCTGCTCGGCGGCTTTTTTACTCTTTCCCACTCCCTGTGCCGACAATCCGAAGACCTTCACCTCCACGCAGAAGGTTTTATCATGGTCCGGTCCGTCCTGGAAAAGGACCGTGTATTGGGGCTTTTTTTCCCGGGCGCTCTGTGCCTTTTCCTGGAGCTGGGTTTTAAAGTCGTGAAGATCTGATGGCAATAGCATCTTCTCCAGCTGAGGTGAAAAATGGTTTTTAACCAGGCGAAACACCATTTCGAATCCTCCATCCAGATAGACAGCTGCTATAACCGCTTCAAGCGCATCGGCAAGAATAGAGGGTTTTGAACGGCCGTGGGTTTGAACTTCTCCTTTTCCGAGATAGAGAAATGATCCCAGATCCAGAGTATCGGCAAATCGAGCCAGTTGGGATTCGTTGACAAGACTGGACCGAATTCTGGAAAGATCTCCTTCATTTAATTCCGAAAATCGCATCATTAACAGATGTCCGATGACGAGATTTAATACCGCATCCCCAAGAAATTCCAGCCGTTCGTTATCATGTAGTTTTTTTCCGGATTGTTCATGGGTGTAGGATGAATGGCGGAGGGCTTCCAGAAGAAGATGCGGATTTTTAAATCTGTAATCCAGACTTTGCTGCAGTAAATTGAGGTCGGTTTTCATTTTTTTTTACAAGGGTTTCATAAAGAAATCGAGGAATCTTAAGATTTCCCTTTCCGGCGCCGAGCTGTATCTCAGGCTTGAGTTCTCCGTGAAAATCGGTCCCGCCGGTCATCAGGAGGTCATAACAGGATGCCAGTTCTGTATAATAGGCGATCCGTTCAGGGGAGTGTTCCGGATAATAGACTTCCAAGCCTTCAAGGCCCATCGATTTCAATGCGATGATGAGATTCCTCAAGACGTCGTCCTGAAGCTTAAGGAGAAACGGATGTGCCAGAACTGCAATCCCGCCCGCATTCTTAATGATGCGGATTGCGTTCCTGCATCCGATCCTGAATTTATCCACATAAGCAGGCTTCCCTTTCCCAAGGTAATTGTCGAAGGCTTCATCGATGGATCCTGAGATTCCTTTCCGGACCATGACCTGTGCGATATGAGGCCTTCCCAGTTGCCCCCCGGCAGCCTGATCGACAATTTCTTGCATGGAAATGGAGATTCCTATTTGAGAAAGCTTTTTGAGTATTTTCGGATTTCTATCCTTTCTGGCTTCCTGGAGCATCTGAAGGGAAAGCGTTAATTCCTGATTTTTAATGTCAATATCATACCCCAGAATATGGAACGAGGAGGGGATGTGAAATCCTTCAGGAGGGGCGGCGCTGATTTCAACGCCGGTCAGAAATTGAATTGAGTGTGGAATCCCGCTCTGAAGGGCTTTCTCGCACCCTTCAACGGTATCATGATCAGTGATCGAAACGGCATATAGATTGAGGTGACGGGCAAGGGCTAGAATTTCTTCAGCAGAATAGGTTCCGTCTGATGCTGAAGTGTGAATGTGAAGATCGATTGTATCATGAAAATCATAATCCAAGGGCTTTTTCCAGCGCTTCCTCTTTGGTTTTACAATTAATGCATTGTGTGGTTACCGGTCTTGCTTTTAATCGTTTGATGGAAATCTCTTCACCACACGACTCACAGATGCCGAAAGTCCCGTTTTCAATCCGTTCAAGGGCTTTTTTGATTTTTTTAATGAGCTTGCTTTCCCTGTCCCGAATTCGGAGCATAAAATTCCGGTCGGCTTCAAGAGAAGCTCGGTCCGTCGGATCAGGAAAGGTTTCCTTTATGTTGGTCATGTCAGATACGGTATCATCCACCTGACTCAGGAGATCAGTGAGCCGTTCCGAAAGAAGTTTTTTAAAAAATTCAACATCTTTTTTCTTCATGATAAAAGTCCCCCTGAAGAGGCATTGATGATCATTGCCTTAAAATGGTAATAAATACCTGAATCAAGTGTAATTGTAAAGAAAAAAATATCCGGTTCTCTCTTCTTGCATTTTTCGACAGATACGATAGATAATACATAATATCGGGGAGACCCATTTCAACTCCGAACCCTTTGGAGAAAAGGGGAATTTTAAATAATCGTTTTGCTTAAAGATCAGGTAAGAAAGATGGTGAAGACGTATCGTCCGGATTATCGAAAGGTCATTATTCGAACATCGGTGGGTGAAATTATTGAGGGAAACATCAATATCACCTCAAAAGAAAGGGTTTCGGATATCTTTACGAAAAGCGAGAATCCGTTTATCGTATTGACCGAAGTCCTTTTCAAGGAGTGTCGTATCAAAACGCTCATTGTGAATAAGAATCATATCATATGGGCGGAACCGATCGAATAGTGCTGGATTATGAGAAAACCCGGAGCACCTTTTCAAGGCTTTTAAGATCGCATAGATTGTAAACGGAACACGGATAATCCGGTGGAGCGATTTTTTTGAGAAGACCTGAAAGTACTTTTCCCGGACCGACTTCTATAAACCCGTCAACTCCTTCCTGAATCAATCGACGCATCGACTCATACCATCTAACCGGGCTGCAGAGTTGTCTGATCATCAGTCCCCGGATCTCATCTTTATTTTCCTCAATATCTGCGGTGGTATTGAATATCACCGGGATTTTCGGGGATTGGAATGGAATTGAAGAGATGAATCTCTCAAATTCCGACTCTGCTCCTTTGATAAGCCTGCTGTGCCACGCACCGCTGACTTTCAGGGGGATCGACTTTCCTCCTTCTTTTCCTGCAAGCAGGGAAACCTGTTGAACCGGATCCGGGGACCCGGTGATGACGATCTGGTTGGCAGTGTTGTGATTGGCGATGGAAACAACCTGATTTTCCCCCAAAGACCGGATGAGCATTTCCACCTTTTCGGCATCCAGCCCGATGATGGCGTGCATGGACCCTTGATGGCGTTGTGCTTCACGATGCATCAGCTCCCCTCTTTTTAGGACCAATTTAAAGGTATCCCGGGTTGAAAGGACAGAAGCTGCACAAAGGGCACTGTATTCCCCTAAACTGTGGCCGGCCGCAGCATTCGCTCGGACTCCTTCCCGTTCAAGTACTGCCAGACAGGCCAGGTTGACTACGGTGACGGCAGGTTGAAGATTGATCGTTTCAGTGAGCTCCTCCATTGGCCCTTTGAAGCACAATCCGGAGAGATTCATCCGGACGGTTTCTTCGGCCATATCGAACAGCTCGCGTATAAAATCAAATTCCTGATAAAAATCAAATCCCATTCCGATGCTTTGAGATCCCTGCCCGGGAAATAAAAACGCAATTTTCATAAAAATCCCTCCGGTCATTCATCCAGCTTAAAAAGTTTTCGGATCATATCAAGGGAGCGGGACTTTGCTTCAAATCCGGACAACCCTTTTAAAAAGAGAGTCGGTTCATGAAGGATTTTGTTCACCATTGCATTGGTCATCCGGTCAATGGCCTGATTGTCGTTTCCAAAATGATAACCCAGGGATTGAAGGGTTTTTGCGGCCTCTGAACGGATAATGGATTCAAACCTGGATCTGAGCATCACCACAGTGGGAACGACGTCCAGGGTTTCGAACCATTTTCGGAAAAAAATCACGGATTCATCTACGATTCTTTCTCCTCTGGCAGCCTCGATTTTCCGATCATTGATATTTTCATCGATGATCTCCTTCAAGTCATCGATATCATAGACATAGGAATTGGGGAGGCGGTTGATTTCCGGATCAATATTCCTTGGCACGGCAATATCGATAAAAAACAGGGGCCGGTTTTTCCGTGTTCGAATGACCTTCTTGATCTGGTCTTTCCGGATGACAAAATCCGGAGAACCGGTTGAACTGATGATGATATCGACTTCATGAAGCGATGCTTCGATTTCTTCGAATCGAAGAGGCTTCCCTCCGAATCTTTGCGCAAGTTCCACCCCTCGTTCAAAGGTCCGGTTGGCCACAAAAATTCCTCCGACGCGGTTTCGAATCAAATGGTCGACGGCAAGCTCCGCCATTTCCCCGGCACCAATCAGGAGCACCTTCCGGTCGTTGAGGGTATCAAATATTTTCCGACCCAATTCCACCGCAGCATAACTGATGGATACGGCATGATCACCGATTCCGGTCTCGGTGCGGACCCGTTTGGCCACGAAAAAAGCCCGATGAAGGAGCCGATTGAGGATTACACCGGTTGCTTTTTTTGCTGTTGCGATACGATAGGCAGCCCTGATCTGTCCCAGAATCTGAGGCTCTCCTACGATCATTGAATCAAGACTGGATGCCACCCGGAAAATATGCTGAATCGCCCGGTCTCCTCTGTAAATATAGAGTGAATTTTCGAATTCGCTCACCGGGATCGCTTTGGATCCGGAAATGAATTTTTTAACATGCCACACTGCTTTTTCTTCATCATTTGCAACCAGAAGAACCTCCACCCGGTTACAGGTGGAAAAGAGAATCACTTCCTGTATATTCGGTTCTTTTAACAGTTCCTCCAAACCGGTTTCGGTGTCGCTTTCAGAAAAAGCGATGCACTCCCGTAGTTCCACAGGAGCTGTCCGATGGTTAAGTCCGATGAGGAGAATGTCCGGACGGAAAGGCGCTCCTATCGGATCATCGGTTTGTATATTTTCCTTCTTCTGCATCCCTATTAAACTTTAAAGTCTTGTAAATTCACCGTGATGCCCTTTCAATAAAAAATTGACACCGATGAATGTAAATAAAAGGACTGCAAATCCGATGATGGACATCACGGCCATCCGTTTTCCCCGCCAGCCGGCTACAAACCGTTCGTGCAAGAGAGCTGCATATACCAGCCAGGTCACGGCGGACCATACTTCTTTGGGATCCCAGCTCCAAAATCGCCCCCAAACCGACTTGGCATAAACAAATCCGGCGATGAGTCCGGTGGTCAGGAGTGCAAATCCGACAATAATACATGCGTATCCGGTGGAATCGAGGAGTTCAAGAGAGGGAAGCCGCTTGTAGAAAAACCCCCTGGTTTTGGTTTTAATATTTTGTTCCTGGACCAGATAGAGGATGCCGGCACCGCAGGCAAGTGCAAATGCGGCATCGGCAATGAATATGGTCAGGATATGAAACATAAGCCAGAAGTTGCTGAAGATGGCTTTGGTTTCCGCAGGTTGCTGGGGAAAAAAGGTCGCAATAACCATAATGATCAACGCAAGCGGTGCCGCAATGATTCCGAGGATTTTCAGGTTGAATTGAAACCGCACAAAAACAAATACTGCCGCAACTGCCCAGGCGGCGATGGAAAGGGTTTCGTACAGGTTTCGAACCGGCATATGTCCTGTCTTTACCAGAAGTGTGATGATGGTTGCCGAATGCGCTGCCAGACCGGCAAGAAGAATATAAAACCCGATCCGATTGAGATTCTCCTTTTGAAAAAAAAGATAAGCCACATAACTGGCTGTGCTGAGCAGATAAAACGAGATGATGGTGGAAATAATCGTATCCATTGAGTTCCTGCTGCTTTCAGTTATCGGATTTCATCAGCGATTGAAGTTCGTACTCTTTGCCGAGTAGATCTTTCAAGAGGTCATTGACCTTATCGAACTCTTTTTGCCTCATAAGATCGACAATCCCTCTGTCGAGCAATGCTTCGAACAGGGGTTTGTGGGCTTCGGGCGCATGGCGCTGACTCAAGAGGTTATTGCGGATAGCGCCCATGAGACGAAGAACGTCGGAATACTCGCTGCCAAAATGTGCTTCGAGTTCTTTCCGAAGCCTTTTGGCTAATGCCGGGCTCTTCCCGGATGTTGAAATGGCAATGGTCAGATCCCCTCGACGAACCAGAGAAGGTAAGATAAAATTGCAGGCGTCCGGCCGGTCGGCGATGTTGCACAACATCCCTCTTTCCAAGGCATCTCTGCTGATCCTGAAATTGATCGCCTCATCGTTTGTTGCGCCGATGACCAGAAAGAATCCATCAAGGTCGCCGGTATTATAACAATGGCTTTTCCACTGAATGATATGGGTTTCGGCAAGATCCTGAATCGGTTTTATGACTTCGGGGCTGATTACGGTGACGCAGGCCCCGCATTCAAGAAGAGTCTTTACCTTGCGGGATCCCACATCGCCGCCCCCCACGACGAGGCAGGCTTTGCCTTTAATATCCAGAAAAATCGGATAGTATCGCATGACAATCCGGACCGATCCGTCAATCGATTTCAAGGGTTAACAGGTCATGGGCCATCGTCAAGGACCCCGCATATGTTTTTCGGCACTCATTTTCAATATCCACCTGATCGCATTCCGGGTAAAGATGGGTCAGAATTAATTTTTTGACATTAGCGGCTGTGGCGATCCTTCCGGCGCCTGACGGGGTTAGATGTCCGGATATCTTAAGATCATCCGGAAGCGCCGATTCGCAGATCAATAGGTCTGCATCCTTTGACAATGCAATCAGATTTTCATTAAAATCCGTATCTCCGGAATAAACGACACTCTTTCCCGAGGGGATTGTTAAACGGCAGGCGATGCTCTCGGGATTGTGGCGCATGGGGATGGTTTCAAGGGTAAAAGAGTCTGTCGTGTACC
>JBFMEI010000092.1:0-8015 GCA_040753295.1 Thermodesulfobacteriota bacterium
TTTTTCAGATTTTTGGCCTTGTTGTGAAAATATCCGGTGGGCCGGATGAGTTCTTCAATGACTTCAATGGGTGCCTGATCAAAATCACGAGGATGTTTAAGCTTTTTGAAAAGGGTTTCAGCCACCCGGTTGACCTGCTTGTCCGTGCATTGGGCCGATAAAATGGTGGAAACAAGGAGCTCGAATGGATTTCGAAAGTCAAGCTGGGTCTTGACATGCGGATAGATGGCTTTTAAGGTTCGGGTGATTTTCGCTGCCCTTGTTTTTAAAGATCCGGGCTTTCCTTTCATGGAAAAGGCCGGATGGGATGATGTCTTCATGATGTCAAAATAATGGGTTTGCCGGTTCAAGTCAACCCGGAATCCGATTTCTAAAAACAAAAGGATATGAAGGTGAATGCAAAACCAGGAAGAGGATTGGGCCTTTGCTCCGGAGGCCTGGACAGCATCCTCTCCGGGCTGTTGCTCCGCCGCCAGGGGATCGAGGTGGTCTGGATCGCCTTTGAGACCCCCTTTTTTTCAACGCTCAAAGCCCGAAACGCCTCTCAAATGACCGGGATTCCGCTCATCGAAAAAGAGATTACCAGAGATTATCTTCCCATGCTTAAAAACCCTCCGTGCGGATATGGCAAGCAGATGAATCCCTGCCTGGACTGCCATGCCCTCATGTTCAGCATCGCCGGCAGGGTCATGCAGGAGGAAGGATTTGATTTTTTATTTTCCGGTGAGGTGCTGGGGCAGCGCCCCATGTCCCAGACCCGACCCTCCCTGCGTTATGTTGAAAAACATTCCGGTTTCGACGGTTATATTTTACGCCCCTTGAGTGGAAAAAAGCTTCCGGAAACCATTCCGGAAATCAAGGGGATAATAACCAGGGAATCTCTTTTGGATATTACCGGAAGATCCCGGAAACGGCAGATGAAACTTGCGGAAGAATTCGGGATCAAGGAGTATCCGGCTCCTGCCGGTGGATGTCTCTTAACGGATAAAGGATATTCGGCGCGGCTCAAAGATCTTTTTTTTCACAAGCCGAATTTTGAAATCCGGGAGCTTCATCTCCTCAAATTCGGGCGGCATTTCCGACTGGATGGAGAGACAAAGATCATTGTCGGGCGAAGCCAGAAAGACAACGAAGCCATGGTGGGGTACTATGATCCAAAGAACGATGTGTGCATTAAGACCACACGAACTCCAGGTCCGGTGGTATTGATTCCGGACGGCGAAAAAGAGGAAACAGTTCGTTTGGCCGCATCTCTTTGCGCCGGCTATGCCAAGAGATCCGTGGAACATGAGGTGGAGGTTCTGGCTGCGACCCCTTCGGGTGAAAAATCTTTCCTGGTAGAAAGAAGTCGTGTCGAAGACCTTAAGGAGTTTCGAATTTAATCGACAACTCGAGAAGAGAATCCTTCCGGCAGAACGAATGATCTGTTGCAAAAGGAAATTCCATTAAATCTGCTTGCAGTAATCGAATCTCTCCGGTTGGCCCGAAAACCGACTAAGTGGTCGGAAATGACATCATCGCAATTTTATTATGAATATAACCCATTTTGATTATTATATTTATTATTAAAATCATTTTAGTCTTGACAATGTTAAATCTGATGATTAAGTACTAACTGGTCGGAATAAATGATATAACACCGGAAAGGCTCTTTTCAGGGAGCCTTTATTTTTTAATGAAAATTTATGGTTTCAGGAATGATGCGGAAAGGAAAACAGAAAGAAAAAAAAGAACGCCGGATTGCACAGGCGGCGTTGAGACTGTTTTCGACAAAAGGGTATCGGGCGGCCAGCGTGGACCGGATTGCCGAGGAAGCCGGAGTCGGAAAAGGAACCATTTATGAATATTACGACAGCAAATCGGATATTTTTCTTGCGGCAACAAAAGAATGGATGATGGAATTTCAGGAGAAATTTCAATCCCGGCTGTCGGAAATTGAAGATCCTGTGGAGCAGTTACAAGCCGTTGCCCGGATGAACGTGGAGCTGATCGAACCTCTTGATCCCGTCAATGCCCGGATGACCGTCGAGGTGATCCGTCAGGGTATTTTGGAAGACGGGGTTATTTTCGGGAGGCGGAATGAAATGCGAGACGTGATGCAGGGAATGCAGAAAATCGTTGAGAAGATCCTTCTCACGGGAATATCGAGAAAACTTTTTAAAGCGGAAATCGCCCGGGATGTATCGTCTATTGCCGCCAATTTCCTGGCGTATCTGGACGGGATCATGCTTCACGGCATCCTTTCTGAAAACCATTTTCAAATCAAAGAAAAGGTGGGTGGATTCATGGAAATCCTGATGCATGAGATTTTAACGGATCCTGATAAACAGAATGGTAAATTACAATGAAACGACTTCGGGTATTCACAACACTTTTTCTGATCCTAATGCTCTGGGCTGATCCGACACCATCGGCTTCATCCGAAGCGATTCCCGCACCCCATGCCGGCGGATATTCTCTTTCGGATCTGTATGAAACAGCCTTAAGGACTTCAGAAAAAATCAAGTTGTCTGAGGAGGAGTTAACCCTTTCAAAACTGGATCGTGAGAAGGCACTTTCCGTTCTTCTTCCGGCACTTTCCACCTTCGGAGATTACACTCGATACAGCGAGCAAAAGAACTATAAGGATGCGGTCATCCAGCCCGAGTCTTCCATTGCCTATGGAATCGGCGCCGGACAGTCCTTCACTCTGAACGGAAAAGAGATGATCGCACTGAAAATTGCCGACCAGAACATTGAAAAACGGAACCTTGATCTTTACAGCGCTAAAGAAGAATATCTCTTGGCCGTTGCCTCCGCCTATTTCACCGTACTCAAAGGACAGCGGCGCCTGGAAATCGCCCAGGCCAATCTGGAGCGTCTTACAACTCAGCGGAATGCGGTCTCGGTAAAACTTAAATTGGAAGAGGTCCCGAAAACAGCCATGTTCCGGGCCGACGCAGAGCTGTCAAAGGCAAAAGCCGATCGGGTTCTGGCTGAGAATCGGCTCGCCTTTTCAAAAAGCGTTTTAAGCCGGGTTGCCGGAATCCCTGAAAATTATTCTTTAATAGAGCCGAGAATGAATCCCCATTCGGATGCATCCCACACTCTCAATGAACTTAAAACAGTGGGATTGTTCGCCAGGTCGGAATTGAAAGCCTTTGAAATTCAGAAAGCGGTTGCTGAAAACACCATCCGGTTCACGAAAAGTGATTACTGGCCGAAAATTTCAATCCAAGGAGAGTACCTGCGCTATGATCAGTCCCCGGCGATTGTCAGCCTTCCTGAAGATAGCTTATCCCTGAGCCTCAAACTGAACTTTTTACTCTATGACGGGGGACTCCGAAACGCTCAGATCAAGGATGCGCTGATTCAGAAGAAAAAAGTGGATCTTGCCTCGGAAGGGAAAAGCAAGGAGATCAATATTGAGATTGAAGACGCATATCTTGACATGATGACCCAGAAGAATATTCTGCAATCTTTAAAGGACCAGTTGAAATCTGCCGAGGAAAATTATGAGGCAGTGAGGCGGCAGTTCGATCATGGCCTTTCCGATATTGTCGATCTTATTGATGCCAATACCCTTCTGGTGACTTCCCAGCGGCAGGTTTCAGAAGCAGAGTACGATCTTCTTCTGGCTCAATTGAAATTACAACGGGCCAAGGGCGTCTTTCTCAAAGAGGTTCTGGCCGAAATGAATAAAAACGGATAAACCGGATAAAAACATCTTAATTGATAATAGAGGGATTCAGATGAACCAAAATGATATGAACCATGAGAACAGGATCTCCCCAAGAAACTGGATGAAGTGGATTTGGGGAAAGCTTCCCCTTCTTTTTTTTCTGATTCTGATCCTGGGGATCGGACTGCTGTATACGCGGATTCAGGAGAAAAAAAGCCTGCTTGAAGCTCAAAAAGCATCAGAGCTCAAACAGAATCAGGCAAAGGTGAATGTGGTGACGCTAAAAACCTCTCCGTCAACGGTTCGAGACCGGATTGATCTTCCAGGGACCATTACCCCCTACATGGAGCTCAAGGTATTGGCCGAAGTGAGAGGAAAGATCATTGAAAAAAAGGTTAAGGAAGGGGATTTTGTCAAAAAGGGGGATTCTCTTGCCCTCCTCGATTCAAGGGATTACAACAATGCGCTCCTTTCCGCCGGGTCGAGCCATGAGGCGGCCCAGGCATCCCTGAACCGGATCAAGGCCCTCTATAAAGATCAACTGGCAACACGATCCCAGCTCGATGAAGCCGAAGCAAGAACCCAGAATCTGAAAGCCGCAATGGATAATGCCGCACTGAATGTGGAACGCTGCAACGTGCGATCCGATATGGCCGGGATTGTCGAGCGGGTCGATTTTGAAGCCGGGCAATTTGTCAATGTCGGCGATTTTATGGCAAAGGTGATCCGGATCGACCGGGTTAAGGTTAGGGTGGGGATACCTGAATCGGATGTTGGCGATGTCCGCAAGGTGAATGAATTTGATCTTAAAATTGACGCCCTGGGTGGAAAAGGGTTTCGAGGAAAAAAAGAGGTGCTTTCAAAAACCGCAGAACCCGGAACCCGCGTCTATCCCCTGAGCCTGGTGGTTGAAAACCCGACCCTTGAGATCCTTCCGGATATGTTTGCCCGGGTTCAGATCATCAAGCGCCAGATCCGGGACGGGATTTCGGTTCCCCTCTTTGCCGTCATCAACCGGAACAAAGAGAAAATCGTCTATATCATCAATGATGAACATGTCCATGCCAGAACGGTTGAGCTGGGGCTCATGGACGGCTGGAAGGTCGAGGTGAAATCCGGCCTTAATCCGGGAGATCAGGTGGTGGTCGTGGGTCAGAGGGATGTCAATCCAGGACAGGCGGTGAATGTGGTCCGCACAGTGGATCGAATGGAGGAGCTGGAAAAATGATCGTTTCCGATACCTCAGTCAAAAACCGGATCAGCGTGGTTGTCTTTTCCATCATCCTTCTGATTGCCGGAGTCTATTGTTATGTTAAACTCCCCAGGGAAAGCGCACCCGATATTACCATCCCCCATGTCTTTGTTTCCACCGACTACAAGGGGGTTTCTTCTTCGGATATCGAAACCTCGATTACCATTCCCATTGAAAAAAAGCTTAAAGGGTTGGACCGGGTCAAAAAAATCCATTCCATCAGCTCCGAAGGGATTTCCATGATCAACGTGGAATTTATTCCCGGAACAGATATTGATGAAGTGCTTCAGAAGGTCAAGGATAAGGTGGATGAAGCAAAACGGGATCTTCCCCATGATCTGGAAGATGATCCTTCAGTATTTGAAGTCAATTTTTCAGAACTTCCAATTGTCGTCTATTCCATTTCCGGAGATTGCGGACTGACCTGCCTGAAGAAGATTGCGGATGACCTGGAAGAAGATATTGAATCCATCCCCGGAGTTCTGGAGGTCGAAGTCACCGGAGGGCTCGAGCGTGAAATCAAGATCGAAGTGGATCCGGACAAGCTGGCTTTTTACCGGATCCCCATCACCTTGTTTCAGAAAGTCGTCACCAGTGAAAACCAGAACACCTCCGGGGGAGCCATCACCCTGGGAGACGGGCGATACCAGCTTCGTGTCCCGGGCGAGTTCAGCTCGCCGGATGAAATCACCGGACTGGTAGTGAATGCCCCGGAAGGGGAACCCATCTACTTAAAGGATCTGGCCAAAGTGACGGATGGATTCAAGGATGAGACAAGCCGTTCCCGTCTTGACGGCCGGGAAGCCGTGAGCATCACCATCAAAAAACGGGTGGGGGAAAACATCATCTCCATCTGCGACCGGATCGATGAGTTGATCGGAGATAGAAAAGCAAAATGGCCTAAAGGAACTCAGATTACGAAGCTCATGGATCAGGCCAAGGATATCCGGCTGATGGTATCGGATCTCGAAAACAACATCCTGTCAGGCCTGGTCCTTGTCATCGCCGTCCTTTTTGTGGTCATGGGTTTTCGGAATGCGGTGCTCGTGAGTCTTGCCATCCCCTTTTCCATGTTTCTTTCTTTTATCGTTCTCTATGTTCTGGGGATTACCCTGAATATGGTTGTCCTCTTTTCTCTGACCCTCGCGCTCGGGATGCTGGTGGATAACGCCATCGTCATTATTGAAAACATCTACCGGTATATGGAGCAGGGGGTTCCCAGAATCCCGGCAACCATGCGCGCTACCTCTGAAGTGGCTTATCCGGTCATCGGATCGACCCTGACCACTCTGGTGGCCTTTTTTCCCATGATCTTCTGGCCCGGGATTATGGGGGAGTTTATGAAATACCTTCCCATCACCCTGATCGTTACCCTCTCTTCCAGCCTCTTCGTGGCGCTGGTGATCAATCCGGCACTTGCTGCGTTTTTTATCCGGGTAAAAGGGAAACCGGTTGATCCGGCAAACGGGATGACGGCCGATCAGCTTCAGGCTGCCGGTGAAAAGCCGGCTGAAATCAGAGGGTTTATTCTTCGGTTTTATACCAGGTTTCTTGCCGGCGCGCTCAACCATCGCGGTCTGGTTATTCTGATTTCATTCTCCGGACTGATCCTTTTTTTTATGACCTGGGTCTTGACCATCGGCCTTGAAAAGCCGGTTGAATTTTTTCCGGATATCGACCCAAAAAGCATCTATGTGAACATCGACACTCCTGAAGGAGCGGATCTGGAGTATATTGATCGGATCGTGAGGCAGACGGAAATTACAATTCTTGGAAATGAAAAATCTCCGTCTCTTAACGGGCAAAGATCTCCCGGATCAGACTATGAGACTGCCTATCTGCCCAGAAAGCACCGGAAGTCCGGTGGAAGTTCATTTTCAGGTCCGGGGGATATGAATAATGTGGAGCATGTCTATGCCAAGTCCGTGGAGGTTTCCGGCCCGGGTGATGCATTCTCCTCGAACCTGCCCACGCATATTGCGGTTCAATTTATCGAGTTGCAGGACCGGACCGAATCGAGCCGGGAAAACATGGAACAGATTCGAGATCGGGTTCGACTGATCCCCGGCGCCAAGATCACTGTGGCCAAACAGGAGGAAGGCCCCCCAACCGGATCTCCCATCAATATTGAAATATCCGGAAACGACTTCCAGGTGCTGGGGGAGCTGGCCAGGAAAATTCGTTCCATCTTGGATAAGCTTCCCCATGTCAGCGATGTCAGGGATGATTATGTGGAAGGGATTCCGACCATACAGGTTAAAATTGACCGGCAGAAGGCCGCACTCTTCAATTTGAGCACCAACACCATCGGCTTTGCGCTGAAAACCGCATATAATGGTCTGGATATTTCCACATTCCGGGAAGGAGATGAAGATTACGATATTTCGGTCATTCTGGAAAACCGGGACCGGTCAGTTCTGGATGTCCTCTATAAATTAATGATTCCCGCCCCTTCAGGACATCTGGTCCCCCTGACCACCCTGGCATCCATCGATGATTCGGGAAGCCTCGGAAATATCAGCCGGATAAACCATGACCGGGTCGTCACTGTCAAAGCCGAAGTGGACGAGACCAAAATTCCAGGGCCTGTGGCCCGGCAGCGTGCTGAAGATCTCTTAAGGGAGTTCCCCCTTCCTGCAGGGTATCAGGTCAAATTTACCGGGGAATTCGAATTTCAGAAGGAGGCCGAGGAATTCCTGAGCAAGGCCTTTGCCATGGCGGTCTTCCTGATCTTTTTGGTCCTGGTGACTCAGTTTAATTCGGTGATCCAGCCCGGAATTATCATGACCTCCGTGATTTTATCTCTGGGGGGAGCTTTTTTAGGCCTTACCCTGCTTAATGCTCCATTCGGCATCATCATGACCGGAGTCGGTGTGGTTTCTCTGGCCGGTGTTGTCGTGAACAACGCCATTATTCTGATCGACTACACCAATAAACTGAGGGATAGGGGGATGGCGATTCACGACGCAGTGGTTGCCGCCGGCGCCACGCGCCTTCGACCTGTCTTTCTGACCGCCATTACCACGACTCTTGGGCTTATCCCCATGGTAACCGGGGTTTCATTTGATTTTCACAACATGAGCATGGCGTATGTCAGCGAAT
>JBFMEI010000093.1:0-7973 GCA_040753295.1 Thermodesulfobacteriota bacterium
CTCCCCGGGCCGATATGTTTGTCATTGATGCCAATGAAAAATTCCAGCTCGAAGAGGTCATCAAATCCGGATACACCCGGATTCCCGTCATTGAAGGGGATATCGATCATGTGATCGGGATTTTGAATATCAAGGACCTGTTTTTAGATCAGATCCGTTGCGACACTGATATCAACGTCAGAAAAATAATGAGAAAACCGTATTTTGTTCCGGAAAATAAAAAACTCGACCGACTGCTTCAAAACTTTAAAAAGCGGAAAGACCACATGGCCATTGTGGTGGATGAACACGGGGGGATTTCAGGACTGGTCACCCTTGAAGATGCCCTCGAAGAACTGGTGGGAGAAATCAGCGATGAGACTGATCACGAAGAGCCTGAAATTTTAAAGATCGATGAAAATGAATGGATTATTCAGGGGAAATCCGAAATTGAAAAAGCAAATGAACAGATCGGCATGGAGATCCCCGAGTCACCGGAGTATGATACATTTTCAGGATTTTTTCTGGAACTGGTCGGAAGGATTCCAAAAGAAACGGAGGAGCAGATCTTTCGGAATTTCAAGATTACGGTTCGAAAAATGACCGGAAACCGGATCAAGGAATTCAGCGTTAAAAAAATGATTACAGACCCTCCGGATGCTTCTGAGCCGGAGTCGAAAAAATGAAATCAATTCAGGTTTAAGATAAAGCGGAGAATTCAACATGCAACTCACGGATCTTCTTCCCATTGACGATTGGATCTGCATCGAAAAAGAGATCAACCGGCGAAGCGGTCTCGACGCCGCTGTATTTGATACTAACGGATTCCGGATAACCGGATTTAAAAAATGGGCCAATCGACTCTGTCCTGTGATAAAAGCCAACGACAAGGGACAAAGTTTTATTTGTGCCGTGGCTCATATGAATATCGCAACTGCGGCAAAAAAGAGCCGGCAACCCTTCACCGAGGAATGCGACGGCGGCCTGGTCAAGGCATGCGTCCCCATTATTGTCGACGACACCTATCTCGGCGCGCTCTGCGGCTGTGGAATGGTGCTGGATGACGGGGAGGTCGATACGTTTTTAATCAATAAAATAACCGGGATCGATGAAGAAAAACTCCAGGAGTTGTCGTCCGATGTCCGGTACATCACCTCGGATGAGATCGACTCTGTTGTCGACTATATGTCTGAAACCATAACAACCATTATAAAAAAGTATAAAGTGAATCATTATGAAACTCTCCACAAGGAGTCGATACGGCGTCAGAATTCTGATTGAACTGGGACGTCAAAAAAAGAAGGGCCCGGTAAAAATCTCGGATATCTCCAAACACCAGGGGATTTCCATGAAGTACATGGAGCAGCTTGTACGTCCCTTGAAGAAAGCCGGATTCGTCAATAGCCTGCGCGGGCCGAAGGGAGGGCATTTTCTCATCAAAAAGCCCGAGGAGATCACTCTGGGGCAGATTGTCAGACTCCTTGAAGAAAAAAGCGATCTGGTGGATTGCATCAGCAGGCCTGAAACATGCCGGCTCTCAGATGACTGCAGGGTCCGTGAAGCATGGAAAGAAGCCGGCCGAGCCCTTTTCGATAAACTCGATTCCATTTCCATCGCTGATCTCATAAAAGACAAAAAACCTGAAGGCAAATGAAAAAAGTAATTCTTTCCGTTCTTGGATTCGACCGGCCTGGGATTATCGCAGCAATCACCCGCATCCTTTATAGAGCGGATTGCAATATCGAGAGCGTAAGCCAGACGATTCTTCAGTCCCAATTTTCAGGGACTTTTATTGTTTCCGTTCCCCGGAATCTTTCCATCGACCACTTGAGCCGAAACCTGGATCAGGGGATGTCGAAAATGGAGCTTCGCGTCCTGGTCGTCCCGGTTAAAGATCAGAAAGCGTGTTTTGCCCTGATTCCAGCCGAACCGTTTGTAATTACGACCAAAGGCCCGGACCGGAAAGGGCTGGTTGCCGGTATCACTGAAATTATCGCAAAACACGGCATCAACGTCACGAATCTTCAAGCCGTTTTTAAAGGGGGAGAAGATCCAAATCAAAATATCATGATTTATGAAGTGGATATCCCAAAATCTGTCGACTACCATGCGTTTCACATTGACCTCCGGAAACGGGCATCCGCTCTGGATCTTGAAATCAGCGTTCAGCATCGCAACATTTTTGAAGCCATCAACCGCATATGACCGCCGGATATGAACAGGATACCCTTCTATGCTGACCGATCGTGAAATTATTTCAACTCTTGAAATGTTGAAAAACGAACACCTTGACGTAAGAACCGTTACCCTGGGAATCAATCTGTTTGACTGCATCAGCGATGATTTCAAACGGATCAGGGAAAAGATCCGGAAAAAAATCCTGAGACTGGCTGAAAAACTGGTTCCGGTTTGTGATGCGGTTGGAGACAAGTACGGAATCCCTGTTGTCAATAAACGGATCGCTGTAAGCCCCATGGCAGTGGTGGGGGCTCCGTTTTCGTCCGGAAAAATGGTAGGTCTTGCCAAAACCCTTAACCGCGCCGCCCTTGATGTGAATGTTGATTTTATCGGCGGATTTACTGCTCTTGTTGAAAAAGGGATCGCTCCCGGAGACCTCGCACTGATCAAAGCGATTCCGGAAGCATTGTCTGAAACCGAAAGACTCTGCGCATCCGTGAATGTCGCATCCACTCATGCGGGAATCAACATGGATGCCATACTTCTCATGGGAGAAGTCATCAGACAGACCGCAGCACGCACCGCCGACCGGGACGGCATCGGATGTGCCAAATTATGCGTCTTCTCAAACATCCCTCAGGATATCCCGTTCATGGCAGGAGCCTATCTGGGAATCGGGGAAGCGGATGCGGTGATCAATGTCGGGGTCAGCGGACCGGGTGTTGTAAAAAAAGCCATTGACCGGGCGCTGGAATCGAATCCCGGCCTGGATCTTGGGAGGGTTGCCGATATTATCAAAAAAACCGCATATAAAGTGACCCGGATGGGCGAACTCATCGGCCGGGAAGTCGCTTCAGAGCTGAATATCCCCTTCGGAGTGGTCGATCTTTCCCTGGCTCCGACACCCAATGTGGGGGACAGCGTCGGAGAAATCTTTCAAAGCCTGGGGTTGCAAAGCATCGGCGCGCATGGAACGACTGCTGCACTGGCGCTCGTAACCGATGCGGTAAAAAAAGGAGGCGCCTTTGCAAGCTCCAAAGTGGGAGGTCTCAGCGGTGCGTTTATCCCGGTCAGCGAGGACTTGAACATCGCTCACGCCGCCGGTTCCGGCTACCTTTCGATTGAAAAACTGGAAGCCATGACCAGTGTCTGTTCCGTAGGACTTGATATGATCGCCATTCCCGGAGATACGCCTGCAGAAACCATCTCAGCCATTATCGCAGATGAAATGGCCATCGGCGTCATCAACAAGAAAACAACCGCCGCAAGGCTCATTCCGGTCCCGGGTAAAAAAGCCGGTGAATCGGCGTTTTTCGGGGGGCTCCTCGGAAAAGCGATCATTATCAGGCTGAATCATCCTCAGGATCCCAACCGGTTCGTCCGCCGGGGAGGGATCATTCCCGCTCCGATCCACAGCCTGACCAATTAGCAGAGATTATTTTACGCTCACCACCGGACAATGGGCATGAAGGATCACATATTGTGCGGTGGAACCGAAGACCAGTTTTCCGACTTTTGATTTTCTCCTGACGCCGACAATCACTTCTTCGACATCTTTTTCCTTTGCAAATTGCACTAGGTCTTCACCGGGTGTAAGCCCCCGGATCAGGAGATGGGTGTTGCAGCGGATCTTCTGAGACTCGAGAACCTTTTTTTTCTTTTCCAGATCCTCTTCAGCGCGTTTGATCCTCTCCTGATCCTCCTCATCTCCGGTCTCCATGGAGATCACCAATTCCACATCCGCTCCAAAGGCTTTGGCATGCATTTTGGCAACATCCAAAATTTTTTGTGAGACCGTCGTTTCATCCAACCCCACCATGATTTTCATTTCAATCTCCTTTGGTCATTCCCGTTGATTATTTCATGGTTAAAACCGGTTCAAAGATCTTAGGCCGGGAAGAGCCAGTGCTGATACCGGCTATCTCTTCCGCTCACGATTCCTTCAAGAAGATCGATTACTTTCAGGGAGACGGGCCCTGGTATTTTCTCAAAGAAACGGTTATTGATCTGCTTTACGCAAAGGGTTTTAAAAGGCGTGCAGGACAGAAAAATTTCATCAGCTTCCAGAAGCGCTTCAGGGCCCTGCCGGATCTCCGCAACGGAGATTCCATCTGCAGGCGCCGCTTCCAGAATCGATTTTCTGGTAATGCTTTGAAGAATTGTTCCTGATGCCGGAGTCTTCAGGATACCATCTTTGACCCAAAAAACGGATTCGGTCCCCCCTTCTGCGACAAATCCCTGGGTATCCAGCATGACCGCCTGCTCAAATCCTTGCTTCTTCGCTTCAAGGCGAGCCATCATTCCGTTGAGATAATTGGCTGAAGCCTTGGCTTCAATCGGAACCGTCTGGGGATCGAGCTTTCTCCACCGGGATATGCAGAGCGTTGTTCCTTTTCCTGCCGGTGATACCATTTTCGGAAGATCCTGCTCCGGATCAACTGCCAGGATGACGGCTCCTGCTGTGGTTTCCGGAGGAAGAATGTCAAATGCCGTTTCCGGATAAAAACAGATGATCTTAATGACGCCTTTTTTCAACCGGTTTCTCCGGATTGTCTCCCTGACTGCGGTTTCCAATCCTTCAACGGAAATGGAAAGGGTCATATCCAGCAGCTTTGCGCTTTGAAATAGCCGAAGGAGATGCTCATCCAGTCTGAAAACCGCAGGACCGGTATCGGTCTGATGAAGGCTTAATACTTCAAAAATGGCGGAACCCCGGGCAAAGCTATGGCTTGAAACATGGAGTGTGGCTTGATTCCAGGGTACATATTCACCGTTAAAAAAAACAATTCGATCTTTTAACATGCTTACCTCTATTCAGGTTTGTTCTATTTCAGTATGATCCGGACCGGCAGGTGTCGTATCAAGATAGAAGCGTTTCATCTTTCAGAGTTGCTCCAAACCGCTTGACGACTTCTTCAACCGTGAGAGAACTTTTTTGGTCCCCTTCGGCTTCAAATCGAACTTTTCCTTCATGGAGCATGATCATCCGGTTCCCGAATCGAATGGCCTGCTGCATATTGTGGGTCACCATGATGGTGGTGATACTGTTCTCCTTGACCAGTTTATCGGTCAGATTCATGACATTCTGGGCTGTCTTGGGGTCAAGCGCCGCAGTATGCTCATCCAGAAGCAGAAGCTTTGGAACCGAGAGAGTTGCCATAAGAAGAGTCAGGGATTGACGCTGTCCTCCTGATAAAAGACTCACTGATTGCTTGAGACGGTCTTCCAGGCCGAGCTCGAGGACTTTCAATGTTTTTCTGTAGAACTCTCTCCGGCTGCGGGTTACACCCCACCCCAACCCTCGGGATTTTCCCCTCAGATCCGCCATGGCCAGATTCTCCTCAATGGTCATGGATGCCGCGGTTCCCATCAGGGGGTTCTGAAAAATCCTTCCGAGATATCTTGCCCTCCGATGCTCGGGTAAATCCGTGACGCGCGATCCGTCTAAAAAGATTTCTCCCCGGCTGGGTGCATAGGTCCCAGCAACAAGATTCAGCAGAGTCGATTTTCCGGCGCCGTTGCTTCCGATAACGGTGACAAAGTCTCCTGGAGCAATCTGAAATGTCAGTCCGTCAATGGCGGTCTTTTCATTGACCGTCCCTTTATTAAAAACCTTTGTTATGCCGTCAAGCCGGACCATGGTGTTTATTGAGGCTAGACTCCCCGCAGATGAATTTTTTCTTCTTTTTCCTTTTTTAGAGCCGGAATTCCAAGGGCAAGAACAACCATGGCTCCGGTGGCCATCTTGAGATCTGTAGGGGCAAGCCCCAATCTCAATCCGATGGAAATAATCAGTTTATAAATAATGGAACCGACCAACGCGGCAAAGGTCATCCGTTGAACACTCTTTTTTCCGAAAAGCGTTTCTCCGATAATGATGGAAGCCAACGCCGAGACGATCATTCCGATCCCCATTCCGATATCTGCAAATCCCTGATCCTGAGCCACCAGGGCGCCTGACATGGCCACGTACGCATTTGAAATGCCGAGCCCCAGAACCGTCATATGATCCGTATTGACTCCCAGGGATCGGATCATCTGCTCGTTATCTCCTGTGGCGCGCATGGCAAGTCCGACCTGGGTCTTGAAAAAAAGATCTGTCAACATCTTCAAACCAAAGGCCACAATAAAGAAAAAGGAGATAATGGGGATAAACCGGTTCATGTCGAGATTCTCAAGGGGGGTTAAAAATGTCTCGACCGTCAAAAGCTGAATATTGGAGCGCCCCATGATCCGAAGGTTGATGGAATAAAGGACCGTCATCATTAAGATACCGGAAAGAAGGCTGTTGATTTTAAGCCGTGTATTCAGCAATCCGGTGCAGCATCCGGCAAGAAATCCGATAATGACGGCGATCATGATGCCATAAACCGGAGCGATACCCTCCATGATGAGGCGTGCCACCACAGCGCCTCCCAGGGCAAAGCTGCCGTCAACGGTCAGGTCCGGAAACGCCAGGATGCGAAAGCTGATGACGATTCCCAATGCGACAATCCCGTAGGCAAGGCCCTGCTCCAGAGAAATGGGAATTGTTCCAAAAAGAACGCTCGAGACCATCAGAAGGGTTTTTCCTGTTCTAACCTAAATGAGCGTTTAACATGAATATGGGGGCGGTCTTCCGCCCCCAGTCTCAGTCTCTGTTTCCGCTATTTTCCTTTGGCAACCTGCCCCTTTTCATCCCAGATTTTATCAGCAGCTTTTTCTACAAGAACCATGGGGAGCTTTGCCCCCTGATTCTTGGCATGAAGAAGGCTGATCCAGAGGCTGTATCCTTCGGCAAGCCCTGCAGGGATTTCCGACGGTTTTTCGCCTTTTAAGATCCGGGCTGCTTTTTTACCTGCGGTATATCCCACCATAAAGTAATCGAGTCCATAGGACGCAATGGCTCCCCGGGGAACGCTGTCCCGGTCGCCAACAAAGAGAGGGATCTTCTTGTCGTTGCAGATTTTCACAATCGATTCAAATGCCGAGACCGCCGTATTATCAGAGGTGATATGGATGGCATCGACGCGGCCTACCAGACTTTGGGCAGCCTGCATGACTTCGGAGCTGCTGGAAATATGGGCCTCAACGAGCTGTCCTCCCGATTTTTCGATGGCCTCCTTCATCTCTTTGATGTGGAATGTCACATTGACGTCTCCAGGGTTATAGATGGTTCCCCATTTTTTGGCATGGGGCATAAAATCCTGATACATCTGGCATTGCAAAGCGATCGGCCACCGGTCGCTCACGCCGGTGATATGGGTTCCGGTCTTTCCCATGGTCGGTACGATTCCGGTTTTGACAGGGTCTGTGACGGATGAAAAAACAATCGGGATTTTTTTGCTGATCTTTGCAGATGCCTGGGCATTCGGAGTGCTGATGGCATGGATCAGATCGACCTTGTCATCCTCGAACTTCTGCGCGATAATGGCACAGTTGGGCTGCTCCCCCTGGGCATTTTTCCGGTCGATAACAATATTCTTCCCTTCAACAAATCCTTCTTCTTCCAGCGCGGCTTTAAACCCTTTTGAATCGTTGTCCAGAGCCGGATGGGATACAATCTGGTGTTCTCCGATCCGGATCATCTTGGCAAAAGCCACCGGTGTGAAAACAAGACATAAAACCGCTGCAAAAATGGTGATCCGCATTCTCCTCTTCATAGGTATCCTCCTGTTTTTAAAGTTAACCGCATTAATTAAGGCCGATCCCTGTTCGATTAGACTTACAATTCATTAAATGGCGGATTAAGTTCTGTCAAGGAAATCCCTTTCCTGATCCGGGAAAAGCATCTTCGACAATTCCCGGATAAACTCAGGAGTTGTTCCGCAGCATCC
>JBFMEI010000094.1:0-7957 GCA_040753295.1 Thermodesulfobacteriota bacterium
GTTTCAAATTCGAAATATGGGGTCCCTCTTTTCGATTCCCCTCCTGATTCTTTATGGACTTGTTATCATTATATTTATCCTTTCAGTTAGTTATGCTCTGTTGATAAAGCAGGTTCGGAATCTAACTTCTTTTGCCAAAATCCAGATCGGAATCGACACTCTGGTCGTATCCTCGATCATTTTTATGACCGGTGGGTTTTCGAGTATTTTCCCTTTCTTATATCTTCTCGTAATTATCTATTCCGCCATGCTCCTTTCCAGAAGAGAAACCATGATCATTGCTTCTCTCTGCAGTATTCAGTATGGATTGATGGTCAGCCTCGAATATAATAAAATCTTAGGTCCGGTCGGGTTTGAGTTGGGGTTTTATGCCAGAAATTATTCCGAGCTGTATGTTTTTTATAAAGTGTTTATTACCATGTCAGCCTGTTTTGCCGTAGCTTTTTTAAGCGGAGTATTATCCGAACGAGAACGGAAGACAAAACAGGAAATGCGTGCCATGGAAACCTATCTCAAACGGGTGGAAAAGATGGCGATTGTCGGGGAGATGGCTGCAGGCTTGGCCCATGAAATCAAGAATCCTTTAGCATCCCTCATCGGTTCGATTCAAATGATCAGGGATGAAAAGCCGTTTGGTCCGATGAAGGAACGCTTGATGCAGATTATTCAGCGGGAAGCGGATCGATTGAGTTCGCTTGTCAATCACTTTCTGATTTTTGCCAGACCTCCTGCAGGCCGGCCGGTTCCGATTCACTTGGCAAAAAATTTGTCTGAGATCATAGAGTTTTTTGAAAAGGACGAGATCTGCAATTCGAGAATTACCATTGAAAAAGAGATGATTGGAGGGGCGTGGATAGAAATGGATCCCGGACACCTCCGGCAAGTCATCTGGAATCTCCTCCTAAATGCCGCAGAGTCCATTGAAGGAAAAGGGAAAATCCATATTCAGATAAAGCCGGATAAAAATCAAATGGTTGAAATTGCGGTTTCAGATACAGGATGCGGAATTTCGGAAGAAAAAATGAAATCGATCTTTGATCCTTTTTTTACAACAAAGGCAAAAGGTTCCGGGCTCGGACTTTCCATTGTTCACCGAATCCTTGAATCTTACGGCTATTTACTGAGTGTCAGGAGCAGGGTTGGAGAGGGGAGTACCTTTACAATAAGAACAAAACGGATTGACCCCCCAAAGACTGAATCTGAAGGATCGTCCGGCGGGAGGGTAGTTTAAATCTCTGAAGCCGGTTTGAAATCCGGAGCCAGGTATTGAGAAAGCTGGTCATTCAGGTTACATTGCTTGCAATTCTCCTACTGGGGCTTCCCTTGTTCGGAGTATGGATTGCAGGGGTTTCAGTTTCAAAATATCTGGAGTTTCCCCCACGCTCAATTTATGTCGAACATGCTTCTTTTTCTCTTTTCTACTCCATCGCTTGTGGACTGATCTTTCTTGGGGCAGTAATTCCCATTCTGATAAAAGGAATAAGAACGCCGGAGAATAGGGTTCGCGGCACATTATCCCGGCGTTTTCCCTGGTGGGGGTTGCTTGGAATCGGAATCAATCTGGGTTCATGGGTCCTCGCGTGGTCTCGTTTTTCCTGGTTCAGGATGATTCAACCCCACACCTTCAGTTTATTATGGGTATCTTTTATCGTCATTGTGAATGCCATATGCTATCGACGCGATGGGCGTTGCATGATGACCCACCAACCACTCTATTTTTTTCTCTTGTTTCCGGCCAGTGCGGCTTTCTGGTGGTTTTTTGAATACCTGAATCGATTTGTGCAAAACTGGATTTACATCGGTCCGCTTATTGACGCATCCTCTTACGGGATATTCGGGACTCTATCCTTTTCAACTGTTTTGCCGGCGGTTCTCGGCGTTAAGGAGTGGATTTACGGAACCGAACGGATTCAGATGAATTTCCATAGTGGGTATAAAGTCAAAGCTTTGAATTCAAAAATATGGATTTGGGTATTGCTGATACTTTCGGGGACAGGCCTGGCCGGGGTTGGTGTGTGGCCCAACTTCCTTTTTCCGCTGCTGTGGATATCCCCTCTTTTTATGATAACATCTGTTCAAATTCTTTTTGATGAAGAGCATATTTTTTCTCAAATAACCGATGGGGATTGGAGGGGTCTGATTTCAGCCGCCCTTTCCGCATTGTTATGCGGCTGGTTCTGGGAGATGTGGAATTTCTACAGCCTGTCCAAGTGGGAATACCGGATTCCTTTTGTCCAGAGGTTTCATGTTTTTGAGATGCCGATATTGGGATATGCCGGATATCTCCCCTTCGGACTTGAGTGTACTGCAGTTGGCAATCTGGTGAAACAATCGATGGATGAATTTAAAAAGACTCTCACCTAAATCCTTTTTTCAAATCTGGCTGAGGTGATACGTTCGACTTCCCAGTCCAAGCTGCTGGGCATAGTCAAGTTGTATTTCCCAGTCGACTTTGGGATAGATTCTTTTGAATTTGTCTTCGCCGGGACCGGGTGTGGGCGAAAGGCATGAACCCGGCAGTCCTTCTTCTCTATTCACGAGATCCACTGAGGCCTGGTCGATGGCAACAGGATCTCTTGAAGCTAAAATTCCGATGTTTCTGACAACAGGCGCATCGTTCATGGGGTAGCAGTCGCATGCCGGAGAAATATTGTTTAAAAAATTCACAAACAACGATTTCCCCGCTTTATTCTTTAAAACAGCAGCGGTATATTCGACCATATTTTCCAGAAAGATCGGAATTGACTGATTCCATTGAACTTCGATGGCGCTGTTCGGGCATATCAGAATACACTCTCCGCAGCCGATGCATACCGACTCTGAAATCACCGCTTTTTCATCAACCAAAAGAATAGCCTGTTGAGAGCAGTGGGATACACAATCTCCGCAGCCGATACAATTTTTCTTTTTTATTTTCGGAGTCAAAGTTGAATGCTGGGCCATTTTTCCTTTTCTGGAGGCGCATCCCATTCCAATATTTTTAATTGTTCCACCGAATCCTGAAAGTTCATGTCCTTTAAAATGGGCCATTGAAATCAGAGAATCGGCCTGAACGATTTCGGTCGCAATAAAAGCGGTCTTGAAGCGCTTTAAATTGACGTTGACGGCAGCTTCGGTTTTTCCTCTGAGACCGTCTGCAATAATGATGGGCGCGTTGACAACCGAGTAGGCGAATCCATTCTCAATACCGGTTGCCAGATGGGTTGGGGCGTCACTTCGAGTTCCGGCATATAGGGTGTTGGCATCGGTTAAAAATGGAATGCCGCCTTCTTTTTTAACAGCTTCAACGATTTTTCGAACATAAATCGGAAGGATAAATGCCGTATTTCCCCGTTCTCCAAAATGGAGTTTGATGGCAACGAGGTCCTTTTTGCGGACAACGTCCAAAAGGCCGGCCGTCAAAGCCAGGCGATTGAGTTTTTCTAAAAGATTTTCCTTGTGGGATGCCCTGAAATCCATAAAATAGACGATACTCTCCATTTTTCAATCACTCCGCAATTCGATGTTTTTTGATCTTTTTATTCAATCCGCTTTTTCCGATACCGAGAATTTTGGCCGCAGTGGATTGAACATTATCGGATAATGTCAATGCCCGCTCAATCATCTTCTTTTCAATTAAGGCCATGGTTTCATCAAGTTTTGCATCCTCAGGGATCCCTTCAAAAAAAGAATTTGCGGCAAGAGTGCTGTCGATAAAATCCGCCGGGAGATCGGTTGTTCGGATAATATCTCCAGGGCAAAGGATCATTGCCCGCTCGACCACATTCTCGAGCTCTCGAACATTTCCGGGCCAGTCATATCGGTCAAAAAGCCTTAACACTTCCTGATCGACACCGGATATCGGAGCATCCGGTTTTCTCTCCTTTGAATATTTTTGAATAAAATGATCTACCAGAACCCTGATATCTTCACGACGTTTTCTCAAAGGTGGTAAAATAATATGGATGACATTCAACCGGAAAAAGAGATCTTCCCGGAAATGTCCGGCCCTGACCTCTTCTTTTAATACTTTATTGGTGGCGACAATCAACCGGATATCGACGGGGATGGACCGGGTCCCTCCCACCCGTTCAATCGATTTCTCCTGAAGGACCCGAAGGAGTTTGACCTGAAGATTCATCGACAAGTCGCCGATCTCATCCAGAAAAAGGGTCCCTCCATGGGCAAGTTCAAATCTTCCTTTTTTCATAGCCACGGCGCCTGTGAATGCCCCTTTTTCATGTCCGAAAAGTTCGCTTTCAAGAAGGGATTCGGCCAGTGCGCTGCAATTGATGGCGACAAAAGGGCCGTCTTTACGTGGACTGTTGTAGTGAATCGATTTGGCCACAAGCTCTTTTCCGGTCCCGCTTTCACCCTCAATTAAAATCGTTGCAGATGACGGAGCCACCTTAATTATCATTTCATAAATATCCCTCATGGCTTTGCTTTGCCCGATGATATTCCCGAATCGGTATTTTGACTCCATTTCGCTTTTGAGGCGCCTGTTTTCTTTGATGATCCGGTAAATTTCATTAGCTTTTTTGACATAAAGAATCATCCGCTCATTATCAAAGGGCTTAAGGATGTAGCTATAGGCTCCCTTTTGCATGGCTTCCACCGCTTTTTCCACAGTACCGTGCGCCGTCATCATGATTACAGGAAGATCCAGATCCCGGGCTTTGATTTTTTCAAGCAGTTCGATGCCGTCCATTCCCGGCATTTTCATATCGGTTAGGACGAGGTCCACATCCGATCTCGATATGATTTCCAGGGCTTCCTTTCCGCTGTTTGCGGTAAGGGTTCCATATCCCTCCTCTTCTAGGACAGCACTTAAGACCGGCGGATAATTTTTTTCGTCGTCTACGATCAGGATTGTTTCCATAACGCCTCCGGCCGAATTGGAAGTTGAATGGTCACCCTGGTGCCGATGCCGGGTCGATTTTCAATCCCCACGGTTCCATCATGGGCTTCGATCACTTTTTTTACAATTCCCAATCCAAGCCCGGTCCCTGTTTCCTTTGTCGTAAAAAACGGAGACCATATTTTTTCAGTAAATTCCGCGGGGATTCCTTCTCCCTGGTCCTCAAAGGAAATTTCGACGCCTTTGCTTACGGAAGAAACGGTAATATCGATTCTGCCTCCTTTGGGCATGGCCTGCATGGCATTGATCAGAATGTTGAGAAATGCCTGATAAAGCATGGATGCATCGGCCATAATTTCAGGAAGATTGTTATCATAGCGGGGTGAGATTTCAAATTCTTTCTCACGGATCTGTGTCGCAAGGTAGGCGATGTTTTTTTCAATCACTTCTTCAACCCGGCAGGGAAGAAGGTTGGGGATTTTGGGCTTAGCGAAATTCAGAAAATCAGTGATGATACTGTTCAGTCGTTGTGACTCTTCAACGATAATATCCGCCAATTTATTGGATGGATCCGAAAGGGTCTTTTTCTTAAGAAGTTCTGCTGAGTTGTTTATGATACCCAGAGGGTTCCGGATCTCATGGGAAACAGCGGCAACCATCTCTCCAAGCGATGAAAGATGCTCTGAGCGGCTGAGCTGCTCTTTAAGCTTTATTCTTTCAAGAGCCCGCTGTTCGATGATCCCCTCTCCCCGCTTGACCACCAGAATCAGAATCAGAAAGAGCGTCCCCATGACTGCGGCGGATGTAGTGATGACGGATATTTGAAACCGGAATATGGGTTGATAGTCATCGGACAAATCCTGAACCAGTTCAATGACACCGCCCACCGGACCCGAAATCCGTGAAAGAGGCATCTGGGCCCTAAGGGGAGCAAAAGTGATGAGTTTGCTTTCCTTAGGGAATCCGACGAAAATTTCAAAAAAATTTCCCCGCTGAGAAAGCTTTGAGGTGACTTTCCCCAAGATGGCATCCTGA
Source organism: Thermodesulfobacteriota bacterium (assembly GCA_040753295.1). Taxonomy (GTDB): domain Bacteria; phylum Desulfobacterota; class Desulfobacteria; order Desulfobacterales; family UBA2156; genus RBG-13-49-15. The sequence continues at coordinate 5,876 of JBFMEI010000094.1, forward strand.
TATGCGGCACCTCCGACATTCTTTTTTCCGACCAGGCGCTGATCGAAACTGTAGGAAATGATATTGTTCATGTCATATATGGTTACCATATCCACTTTAAAACTGAACAAGGTGCTTCTGACCACCTTGTCCATCCATTCGAACTGGGCTTTATCCCTTAACTGAATCTTTCCGAATTTTAAAACAGCCGGGATGATAAACTGAGTAAAAATCTGGTCGTTTAAGCTGTCGATGAGCAACAAGGCATAATCTTCGCTTTTCTTGATGTGCATGTTGCGTGCCCAGCGGATGTTTAAAAAGGAGAACAGAAGCGTTCCTAAAAAAATGACGATCAGGCTTGTGTAGGTGAAGTATTTAACCAGTCGAAAGGGTTTGACTTTTTCTTGTTGTCGGTTGTTCATGGTTCAGGAGAAACCGTCAGCTTCCGGGCAGAATGGATTCCTGCATGATACCGGATCGTGACGGGAATATCAATTTTTGGGAAAAGGGACTGTTGATATGAGCGTCTTGATATCTTCATCGGCAAAACGGATTCCGGCTCCCAGAAAAAAGGATTCCCTCCCTTCATCACTGATAAAACGATCAAATCCGGATGTAATGTAGAGGTGCTTCAGGGGTGAAAAATTGGCAATAAACTTGAGGTGAGGATTATCGTCGGATCCAAAATCGAATGCTTCCAGCGACAGGGTCAGGCGATCATTGAAAAGATGATAGTCAACACCGATCCCTCCTGTAGACTCAAAGAGCCCGCCCCGTAACGTCAAATCATAGTATCGTTTGGCGATTTGCGCGGAAAATTTGAATTCATCCTCCTCGATTTCAACCCGTTCTTCTTCTGAAAATTTTCCGTCGATATTCCGGGTGATTCGGGTTGTGGTCTTTTTCCCCTCCGGATCATCCACCACCTGAATAAGATAATATTTATCTTCCTTAGGCTGGATTCTGAGGCTGATATAGGATTTGACATTGTCACTGTCGAACAGATATTCTCCACGATAATCGACGAATGTCTTAAACATTTCCTGTTTCTGTAAAAAATCATTGATTCCGGTTAGAGTTGAATTGATTTTATCCACCGTCTCTTCATCATGAACCAGTTTTCCGATGCTTCCTTCTCCCCGGTTGATCTTATCTGAAATATCCTTGATCGATGCCAGCGTTGCATTCAGATCTTTCGCCGCCGCATCTTCATTGATCAGTTTTCCGATGGTTCCTTTCCCCTGGTTGATTTTGTCGGAGATTTCCCGAAGAGATGCCAGGGTGGCATTCAGGTTTTTGATGGCTTCTTCTTCTTTGATGAGTTTGCCGAGACTCCCTTTCCCCTCATTAATCTGGGAGACGATCCGGTTGACTCCGTTCATCATCTCATCCATTTTTGCCGATGCGCTGGAAAGATTTTTAACAATCCCCTGAATGTCCTTAGGATCCACATCTCCTGCCGATTTTAAGGTTTCCGAAAATCCCGTCAGATTGCTGATCATGGTATCGATGTTATTCTGATTCTTCTGAACGGTCTTGTTCAGGGTCTCCACCATCTCTTTCAGATTCTGGACGATATTCCGAACCGAAGATTCTCCTTCTTCGCCTCCCAGAACTTTCGAAAGAGACCCGGAGAGCGACTTGATGTCAGAAGCGACATCCTGGAGAGAACTCATCAGGGTATCCATATCCGATGAAGGTTCTGTTTTTGCTATCCGGTCTCCGGTTTTAAGTGGAACTTCTCCTGGGGATCCCGGATTCAGAGCAATATACTTGTCTCCCAGGATTCCCCGGCTTCGAATGATTGCTTTCGCATCGCCGAAAATTTTAATATCCGGCCGGATTCGAAGGACGACGACGGCTTTTCCATCTTTCAGGGAAATACTTCGGACTCTTCCCACTTCAACTCCGGCAATTTCTACCGGAACATCAACCGCAAGCCCTGTTGCGGAATCAAACTCCACGCTCACGTCATATCCGGATTCCCTTGAAAGGCTGAGTTTTCCGACCTTCATGGACATGTATCCCAGAATGATGATTCCGATAATGACGAAAACGCCGACTTTTGCTTCTATGGAAAATTTAGACATGGTATGAATCCGA
>JBFMEI010000095.1:0-7874 GCA_040753295.1 Thermodesulfobacteriota bacterium
TGATAATCTGTTCTAAAATCGGAACCGCATGGATTCGGCTGTCGACTAAAAAGGCATCATCGTAAAGCACAAAATCTAAAATTCCTCGGGTCGTATTCCAGTAGCGGATTTCTTCCAGAACACGACTCGGACTTTTTTGCATTCGGGTTTTATTTAATATATGGGAGGCACAGTAGGTGCAGGAAAACGGGCACCCCACAGAAGTCAGGATCGGGACGTAATACAACTTGCGATACAGATCAAAGGCCGGAAACGGATAGGTATCGAAATTTGCCGGATTAAAAATATCCGTATCCGCTGGTCGCTCCGGCGGATTCCAGGTCATTTCTGCAGCCAGACCGGAAATTCGATCATTAACCGACCCTGAAACCACCAGATCGGCGCCGCTGAATCGAACGGCATGATCCTGACAGAGGGTAGCGTAGATTCCCCCCAAAACCGTCGGAGTCTTTGGGAAAACACTTTTTATGACCGCAAGAGTTTCCCGAACCCCTGTCCACCAATAGGTCATCCCCGAAGTGATCAGGATCAGGTCCGGTGCCTGAATCGACATCAGGGATTCCCGGAACCAATCCGGCCTGATTCCGTACCGTGAAAAATAACGGGGGACATCTTCAAATCCGGATGGCTTTGAAATTCGTGTCTTTAGATACGGACCTCTCCCATACCTCAAGGAGCCGTCCGACTCCGGGGCATGCGGATGAAATCGATCCAGACAGTCAATATAGGTGATCTGAAATCCTTCTCCCCGCAAAATCGATCCAAGAGTCAAAAGCCCTAGAGGCTTTGCCCAGAAGTCATAGGCTGAAAAATCATGGATCCAGGGATTAATGAGAAGAATATGAGGAGCGGCTTGGGTCACGGTAACATTTGCAGCGTAAGGGTTGAAGAAAAGGGGGGCGGCATTAATCCGGAAAATCGAAGCTAAAATATTTCATCGAGGTCTTTTTCAACTCCATCCTGCTGAAAAGAAGGGTATAGGTTTTGATCCCTGTTTTTTTCGAAATATCCTGAACCGTCTTGATGCACGTCTGTTCGTCTTTTGCATGGATCATGGTATAGAGGTTGTAGGGCCAGTCTCCGGCCGGTTTTTTTGATAGCAGTGGGAGACCTGTCTGAATCCGGCCATTTTTTTCCCGACCTCATCGATTCGATCTTCCTCAACCAGCCACGCAGCCATGACGTTGGCCACATAACCGGACTTCTGATGCCGCAAGGTCGCACCGAACCTCCGGATGACACCCCGATCGCACAAACTCTTCAGGTTGTCGAGCAACGCCTCTTCAGAAATGGATAATTTCCGTGATAGCTCCAGATAAGGACGTTCGGTAATCTTCAGATCATCCTGGATAAACGAAATGATCTTTTTTTCTATTTCGGTCAGCATGTTAACCCATCACTCGACTCATCGTCCCAAGTCGCAGAACCTGAAATCGCCTGGAACAGGGCCGGATCCAAATTATTTTTCCGGAAAAAGCCTTCGAATATCTTTTTCCGTTGCCTTGCAGATACCTCTTTCGGTAATAAATCCCGTGACAAGCCTTGCCGGTGTGACATCAAAGGCAAAATTGGCTGCAGGACTTTTCTGAGGAGAGATCAGAACTTGCCGGGTGCGCGAGTTATCCCGGCCTTGAACATATCGAACCTCATCCGGATTTCTCTCCTCAATCGGGATTTCACGTATCCCGTCCCGCAAGGTCCAGTCAAAGGTGGTGGACGGCAGTGCCACATAAAAAGGAACCTGATTGTCTTTGGCGGCAAGAGCCTTGAGGTAGGTCCCGATTTTATTAGCCACATCTCCGGTGATCGTGGTTCGATCCGTACCGACAATCACCATATCCACCAGACCATGCTGCATCAGATGTCCCCCGGCGTTGTCCGTGATCACGGTGTGAGGCACTCCGTATTTTCCCAATTCCCAGGCTGTCAGCCGGGCTCCCTGATTTAATGGTCTTGTCTCATCCACCCAGACATGAATGTCGATCCCGGTATCAAAGGCCGCGTAAAGCGGTGCCGTGGCGGTTCCCCATTCGATGCAGGCCAGCCATCCGGCATTACAGTGGGTTAAGACATTTACCGGTTCCCCTTTTTTCTTTCTGCTGATCTTTTGGATCAAGGAAAGACCGTGCATTCCTATTTTTCTGCAATGTTCAGCTTCTTCCTCGGCAATCGCATCTGCCTCAATCTTGGCGGCCTCAACCCGATTTTTTGCGTCGATCTTAGAGAGTCTCGAAAGCATCCGGTTGACACTCCAGGCAAGATTGACGGCGGTCGGTCTGGCATCTTTTATTTTTCTGCAGTCGGTTTCAAACCGGCTCCCGTTTCCTTTTTGTGAACGCTTCGCGGCAAGATAGACCCCGTATGCTCCGGTTACCCCGATCAGCGGGGCGCCTCTCACCTGCATCTCCTGAATCGCCGTGACGACATCCTCCGCCGTCTTGAGTTCGCAGATTACCAGGGTATGGGGAAGTTTCCGTTGATCGATAATCTTGACCGCATCCGATTTTTTCTCCATCCAGATGGGCCGCATCGGTTTCTTGCCGGATTTCATAATTCCTCAGCGTTTTTCATGAATCGGATTCAGAGAAGAGAATCGATCCAAAAAAGAATCCATATATCCATTGCTCACGGTAAAATCGCTCTTTTTCTCCAGAATCCTGCCTGCCGATTGGATATATGGAGCTTCAATGATTTCATGGCCGCAGTGTTTGATCAGAGCGGCTGCACTCTGTTCTGTTGCCTCCAGATGAAACTGAAAGGCAAAGACCGTCTTGCCGAATAAAAAGGACTGGTTCTCGCACACCTCTCCGGTTGCCGTTAAAATTGCGCCATCCGGCATATCAAAAGTATCTCCATGCCATTGAAAAACGTTTATCTTTTCGGGCATGCCCTGAAAGTGACTCATGGCCAGACCCTCGGTCGTAAACCGGACGGGAAACCATCCAATTTCCTTAAACCGGTTCGGATAGACTCTTGCACCCAGAACGTGAGCAAGAATCTGGGCGCCAAGACAGATGCCGATAATGGGTTTTCCGCTTAAAATCGTTTTTTCAATATATTTTTTTTCTTTCAAAAGCCAGGGATAAGCGAGATCATCTCCGGCCCCCATAGGGCCGCCCATAATAAAGAGCCAATCGATTTCACCAAGTGGCGGAAATGAATCTCCGGCAAAGAGACGGGTTGTCGATATGCGGTGCCCCATTTTTTCCGCCCAGGAGGAAATACTTCCCGGGCCTTCAAATTGAACATGCTGAAAGAAATGAATCTTCATTTTTCGCATCCGACCGGCGGCATCACATGCTCATTCATGACGCAACCCTTGACAGCATGGTTTTGAAAAATCAGCCGCGCCGTCTCAGGGGTTATTTTATGATATACTACGGGAGGATTTCCTTCTGTTTCTATCGTAAGATTCGGTTCTCCCGAACTCTCCTCAATACGGTCCGATGTGAACACCTGAATATCTTTTCGGCCTGACCGGTCAAGTTCTGAGAGAATCGCGTCCATAATCTCCCGGGCCCCGGATTCGATTCCGGTTTCTCCCATATGAACCCATATTTTCACCTTGGGAATCGCCAGCCTTAAAGACATCTCCTTTGAAACACGATCCCGTATGGTTTCAAGATCTTTTACAGTCAGTTTCGGCATGAGCCCTCCTTTTTCAATATAGATAATTCTTAAAAATTATCAACTCGCAACTTGCAAGTCAATTCTTCTGATCATCCGATTCAAAGAATTTGATTTATCGAATCAGATCAGGTTCGAACCCTTGACCGTCTCAATTTTCAGGGAGGCTCCATCCGACATGATGGAAACCGCGCCATTGACATCCGTGGAAAACAGTTGAGCTCCCCGTCGATGATATCGGGTCATTACCGCCGGATGAGGCCCTTTTCCTCCGGATGAAAAAACCACATATTGAGGATCAACCGCATTCAGAAAAGGATCCGTATTCGATGAATTGCTTCCATGATGAGGAGAAACCAGGACCAGGCTTTTCAGGCGGCTTCCATATTCTTCGAAAAGGGCTTTCTCGGCTCTTTGGGTGATATCTCCCGGGAAAAGAAAGGTGTGGGTTTTGAAACCGGCTTTGATGACAAAGGAATTGTTGTTGTCTCTTCTCCATTTTTCGGTTTTTCTCTTTTCAGCATAATCGCAGGGCGGGTACAGAACCTCAAACGCCACCCCATGAATTTCCAGAAATCTCGGAACATCCTCAAAGTTTGGCATGAAAATTCCACGGTCTTTGATCGCCTGGATGAATTTGAGGTAAGCAGCCGTATCCGCCTCTTCTCCATTGGTCCAGAGTTCCTTGACCTGAAAGTGTTTTACCACATGGATCAGTCCGTTCAGATGGTCGCTGTTGGGATGAGAAAGGATTACAGCATCAAGAGAAGTTATCTTTTTTCTCCACAGGAGCGGCGCCACAACCCGTTCACCGACATCAAAGATCGAATTATCCGCAGATCCTCCTCCATCGATGAGGATATTCCCTCCCCTCGGAAGTTCCATCAGAATGGAATTTCCTTTTCCCACATCCATCACGGTAATGCGCAGATCATCATGCCATAACCGATGATCAATCCAGAAGAGAATATCAACAGAAGCGCCGAAAAACGCCAGCAACAGCATCACCCTCGCAATCCATTTGACGGGAATGGGTTTGATGAGTCCGGTTGCGATCTTTTGAAGGATCCCTTTGAATTTTATAGAAGAAGGGACTTCACCGATTAAAGAAACCGACCCGGATCGTTTGATTTCAAAGGCCGTAAGGACCAACACATAGTAACAGAGCATTTCAAAAAAAGAGAATGACACGGTTTTTATAGCCGCAAAGGGCCATCCGGAGAAGAAAGATACAACGTCGATTCCTTTTGATAAAATGAGACCTGCGCCATTTAAAATCAACATGGAGACCGAATCGGTAATAGGAAAAACCAGAACCGAAAGAAGCCCAAGAGGAACCACCAAAAATCCGATAATCGGGACAACGATCATATTAACCATCGGGCTGATGAGGGAAACGAGGTTGAAATGATGCAGGATCAATGGAAAAGTTCCCAAAGTGGCGTATATCGAGACGAGGAAGAATGAAACAAGACCGGTTCTGATCCGATTCATCCGGCCGCGCTCACGATACCCGGTTTCAGGGGAGTGAACTATTCGAGTCTTCAACAGACCATGGATGATAAAAAAAACGGCGGAAAACGAGAGTTGAAATGAGATTGAAAAAAGCGCAGGAGGATGGATGATCAGAATTACAAGAGCCGCAACGGCAAGTGTGTTCAGGATATCCTGTTCTTTTTGAAATAGGACAGAAAAAAGAAAGACCGATACCATGATCAAAGCCCTTTGAGTCGACGGCGACATTCCGGACAACACCCCGTAAACAAAGAGGGGAAAAAAGGTGAGAATCGCTGCCCCCTTTTTCGTCCAGGCATGCCAGAGGAACACATCCCATCTCGAGAGGATCCATGCAAATATCAGAAATGAAACTCCTGAGACAATCCCCATGTGAAGCCCTGAAATCGCCAGAAGATGACTGACTCCGGTTCGATTGAATGCTTCCCGAAGCGTGGGCGGGATCTCGCTTTTATACCCGATAATCAGAGCCTTTAGGACCCCTTTGACTTCATCGTTCTGCTTATTCACGGTGATCCGGTCGATCTGATCGGATATTTTTTTTCGAAGGATTTCGACGGGCATACTTTTTTCATTCTTGGATGATTCCGCCAGTACGCTGAGATGCTTTGAGGAAATATAGGTCACAGCCCATATTCCTTCAAAGGCAAGATACCTCGTATAGTCGAAACCGCCCGGATTATTAAAATTTTTAGGAATCCGAATCCTGGCTGAAATTAAAACCGTATCCCCGGCATGAGCTGTTGGAGATCCTCCTTTATCCCTTCTCAGGGCAACCCTGATTTTTCCACGGACACTCTCATAGGGCCGCCTGTCATCAGATTCAGGCCGAAGGCAGATGGAATTGATGATAAGAACTGCCCCCTGATCACCAAACTCCTCCGGCTCTCTCTCCACGACTCCGAGAATGGAATAAAGGGTGGAGTCAGCCCGATGAATAATATGCTCCGGATGAAATTGGGGCGAACTCCACGGTTGAATGCTTAAATATCCTAAAGAGGTTAAACAGAGGATCGGAAAAAATAGAGAGACTTTTTCACTTAGAATAAAAATAAGGATCCCACCGCAGGCGAAGAGTCCAGCGGCCGCCCCCATTTCCCGATATCCCGGATACCGGTCGCCGATAAAAATCCCAAGAATCAGCGCCAAGAGGATCGGGATAACGGGCCGGGGATATCGCTTCATCTTCTTCCAGCAAGAATGGATTGGACCTCGGTTCCAACCGGTATTAAATGGATTTTGATTTGATCCGCCGGATCCGGGCGCCCAGGTGGGAAAACTTTCTCTCTAAACGCTCGTATCCCCGATCGAGATGATAGACCCGGTTGATTTCTGTTGTCCCTTTTGCAACCAGACCGGCAAGAATCAAGGATGCACTCGCCCGAAGATCCGAAGCCATGACAGGAGCTCCGGATAGAAAGGGAACGCCTTTGATCATGGCGGCATTTCCGGTGATGGTAATATCCGCTCCCATCCGTTGAAGCTCACTGACGTGGATGAACCGGTTTTCAAAAATTGTTTCCGAGATAATGCTCTTTCCTTTGGAAACCGACATGAGAACCATGAACTGGGCCTGCATATCTGTCGGAAATCCGGGATAGGGAAGGGTTTTTACATCAACACCGATAATCTCCTCCGGTCCCAGAACTCGAATATTTTTTCCCTCGATTTGAATGGTCGCCCCGGTTTGCTGGAGCTTTTCCACCAATGCGACAAGGTGCTCGGGCTCGCATCCCTCGATCTGAATATCCCCCCCGGTAAGCGCCGCCGCCACCATAAACGTTCCGGTTTCAATTCGGTCCGGAATGATTGAAATAGAAACCGGGGATAAGGTTTTCACTCCCCGGATAACCAGAACCGAACTCCCCGCGCCTTCAATATCGGCTCCCATTTTAATCAGAGTATCGGCCAGGGCAACCACTTCGGGTTCTCTTGCGGCGTTTCGAATAATGGTACACCCTTTGGCGAGCACCCCCGCCATCATGATATTTTCCGTTCCGGTGACAGTGGGAGTATCGAGGAATATCTCTTTTCCGGTTAAAAAAGGAGCAGACGCTTCCACATAACCGTGCTTTAATTCGATCTGCGCCCCCAGCTTGGCTAATCCGTCAAGATGGAGATTGATAGGTCTTGCGCCGATGGCGCATCCGCCCGGAAGAGAAACGCGGGCCCTTTTCAATCGGGCTACAAGAGGTCCCAATACAAGAATGGATGCCCTCATCTTTCTCACCAGATCATATGGAGCCTCATGGGTGTTGAGACCGGCCGCGTTGATTCGAACCGTATGAGGCGTACTTTCGATTTCAGCCCCGAGATGGGAAAGAAGCGTTTTTATGCTTTCAATATCTTTCAGGCGTGGAACATTGGAATAGGTATTCCATCCTTCACATAAAAGAGATGAAGCAAGAATGGGAAGTGCGGCGTTTTTTGCTCCGCTGATTTTTACTTTTCCTGAAAGCGGGAACCCTCCTGTGACAACGATTCTATCCATAAATCCTTTCCAATAAAAAAGCGCTTACCCAAATCCCTGGCAAGCGCTTTTAAGATTTCCTTCAGGCCTTATCAGTGGTGATCTCCGCCTTTGCCTTTGGCGGTGTCGATTGCCGCTTTGATAATGCAGTAAGTCATCCCCAGCCCGAGAATCGTCAGCGCAAACCACAATCCCCCCATGAATACCAAATGGGACATATCCCAGATCCACTCGAAATTAAATGGAAACATCTCTTTTCCTC
>JBFMEI010000096.1:0-7835 GCA_040753295.1 Thermodesulfobacteriota bacterium
GAGACGCTCTACCGCATCACCTATATCAAACCCTACTTCATCGATCAGATGCGGGAGCTGGTCCAGCTTGAAAATGAGATCTTGAACCATAAAGGCGACTCCCTTCCCGATGATGTTTTAATTCAAGCCAAAAAAGACGGGTTCTCAGACCGATACCTGGCCAAGCTCATCGAATGCAAGGAGTCCCATATCCGGGAGCAGCGAAAAGCCCTTGGAGTTGTGGAAGCCTGGGAACCTGTGCCGGTGAGCGGTGTGGAAAATGCCGCTTACTACTATTCGACGTACAATGCACCGGATAAGGTTCCGGTGAGCAGCCGGAAAAAAATCATGGTCCTTGGCGGCGGCCCCAACCGGATCGGACAGGGAATCGAGTTCGACTACTGCTGCGTCCATGCCGCAATTTCCATTCGGGAAGCCGGATTCGAGTCGATCATGGTCAACTGCAATCCGGAAACGGTATCTACGGATTACGACACATCCGATAAGCTCTATTTCGAACCCTTGACGGTGGAGGATGTTTTAAGCATTTACGAAAAAGAAAAACCCGAAGGGGTGATTGTGCAGTTCGGCGGTCAGACTCCTTTAAATCTAGCCAGCGAGCTGGCAGGAGCCGGAGTCCGGATTTTAGGAACATCACCCGATTCGATTGACCTGGCAGAAGATCGGGACCGCTTCCGGCAGATCATGAGAAAGCTGGGGATCCCGCAACCCGAGTCAGGGATGGCAAGCACCATGAAAGAGGCCCTTTCCATTGCTTCCAAAATCGGATATCCGCTCATGGTCAGGCCGTCTTATGTCCTCGGTGGAAGAGGAATGGAGGTGGTTCAGGATGAGGAGATGCTGGAACAATACCTGGCGGCAGCAGTTGAAATTTCTCCGGAACGTCCGATTCTGATCGACAAGTTTCTGGATAATGCCATCGAAGCCGAAGCTGATGCCATCGCCGATGGGAAGGATGCCTTTGTTCCTGCAGTGATGGAACATATCGAACTGGCCGGCATCCATTCCGGGGATTCCGCCTGCGTCATCCCGCCCATCAGCATTCCGCCGAAACATGTGGAAACCATCGGTGAATACACGCGAAAAATCGCCATTGCTTTCAATGTGGTGGGACTACTCAATGTTCAATATGCCATTTTTAACAATACCGTCTATGTACTGGAGGCCAATCCCAGGGCATCCCGAACCGTACCTCTCGTCTCCAAGGTCTGCAATATCTCCATGGCACGGCTGGCAACCCAGGTCATGCTCGGGAAGACTATTGCCGAACTTAATCTGAAGCATCATCTCATTCCCCATTTCGGAGTCAAGGAAGCCGTATTCCCCTTTAACATGTTTCCGGAAGTGGATCCGATTCTCGGTCCGGAGATGCGTTCCACCGGAGAAGTTCTCGGCCTCTCCCATTCCTTTGGCCGGGCATTTTTCAAAGCCCAGGAAGCCACCCAGACCACGCTTCCATTGAACGGCACCGTCCTGTTTACCATTGCCGACAGAGATAAAACAGCGGCCCTGGAACCGGTCCGATTATTTCGAGACCTGGGGTTTCGGATTATGGCAACTCCGGGAACCTGCGAATTTTTAAAAGAAAACGGAATCGAGACCGAGCCGGTGCAAAAAATCGGATACGGCAGGCCGGATCTTTTGGATGCCATTAAAAACAGGGAGATTCATCTTCTGATCAATACACCCAGCGGAAGAAAAAGTTCTCAGGACAGCTCTGAAGTCCGAAAATCGGCAATCAAATACAAAATCCCTTATATCACGACCACTGCTGCCGCGATTGCTGCAGCCAAAGGGATCGCAGCAAGACGGGAAGGAGCTCCTAAAGTCCGCTCCCTCCAGACCTATCACGCCAATATCAGGTGAGTCGATAGAATATCAATGGAGACCGAATACCTTCACACTTAGTGCGGCAAGAAAACCGGCAAGGGTCGAAAGGCCTGCAATTGCCCCTCCGCCCTGTTCAAAAGCTTCCGGGAGCATGGTATCGGCAATCATGGTCAACATGGCTCCGGCTGCGATCCCTTCAATGCCGGCGATGAGATATGCCATTGTACCCTGTGGATCTCCCGGAAATATCAATGCCCCGATTAAAGCACCCAATCCTGTCATGATGCACAGGGATATCCACATCCAGATGATTTTTAATTTTCCAATCCCCTGGCGGTTCATACTGACGGCACTTGACATGGCTTCCGGAAAATTTGCGAGGAAGACGCCCGCAATGAATGCAAGACTTATTGAGGCTCCTGATGAGACGGCATCAACCGTCAACATACCGATGACCAGCGATTCAGGGATTCCATCCAGTGCGATTCCCAGCCAGATCGAAAGTGCTGCGGTATCCCCCTTTTGCTCCGTTGAATGGTGAAGCCGGTCCTCTTCCATAACCGGAATGGAGAGGTGTTTCAGGTTCATCAGAGCTTTTTCTCTCCAGAGGCGGGCATCTTCCGTGGAAATATCATGACGGGTTTCCATATACTTGATTCGAGCCTGAAGGATTTTCCGGATGGATTCCTGAAGCTCGGGAAAACGTTTAAGAAGGACCTCAAAATCAGATCGGTGAAGAGAATAGACTTCAATGTCAGTCACGGCCTTTGCCGTTGCAAACCGGGGTTCGTCGGAGAGCAACGCAATTTCACCAACAACATCCCCGGAACCCAGTTCGGCGAGAAGATGCGGAATACTCTCGGACTCCCGGATAACCTGGACTTTTCCGGAAACGATGAAATAGAGTTTTCGCCCCAAATCTCCTTGTCTGAATATTACGCTCCCGGAGGAATGTCTTTCCCTTTTCAGGCTCGGAATGACATGAACAAACTCATCCGGAGGGAGCACGGTTAACAGCTTGACCTGACTGAGCGCCGCAATCATTTCTTGTGCGTGTCTTCTTTTCAACAAATGGATGCGGCGGTTTAAGAGGGAAACTTTGCGAAGGTATCCTCCCCTGTCGCTTAATATCTGATTTAAAAATTCGAATAGAATTCCTCCCAGCGCGGCACCCATCATGGTGGCAAGGATGATCCAGACATCATCTCCCTGATGGGAGATATGCAGGGAATGGGCAAACAGCTCGATCGTCAAGGCAAAGAGAAGCGCACCGCCTCCAAAAGCCATAAGGGCTGAAGTCATCCGGCGTAAAGGTTTGGCCCAAAGCCCGACCACAGCTCCCAGGGGAAGCGAGAATGCACTGATGGATCCCCACATCAGAGCAAGAAAAGCCGTGGTCATCAATTATCCTTTCTTTTGAATCAAATGGATCATCGGCCGGTTATGAATTGGGTTTATAGAAGAAAATGACAAAGATCTCTTCACCTTCTTTTTTCACCCAGTGCGACAGCCCGAGGCTGGTTGCCTTATCGATGAGTGGTGCGGTGAGAAACGGCGCAATCACTTTGTATATCGACCCTCTGGCCAGCTTATCCAGGTCCGCGATGACCTGACTGACCGGCTGCTCGCCCCTGGAGAGGATTTCCCGGACATCCAGCTCACTGGAGATCTTCGACTCGGAAAACCAATCCGGCTTTACAGTGACATATAATATATCCTCCGTCCCTGAGATTAAATCCTGACCGACCTCCTTGCGAAGCCTGTTGATCAGATCCTCGATTTTGACATTCCCGACTGAAGCCGCCTGCTGGAGAGTCGCGATCTTTGCCACCGTGTTTCGGAGAATCGGATTTTTCAACTTTTTAAAAGCCGGAACATATCCGATCAGAACATCTTCAAGCTGAGGATAAGCTTCAATGAGCTGAAGGACTTTGGTTTTGGGGGTGATGATTAATTTGTGGTCCATGGATACTCCTTTTCTCAATGACATCATTATTCCATGACCGATGAAACCTGTTTGGAATTCTTTGGATGATGGATTATGGTTGTATGCGTTTGTATTTATTTTATAAATTCTTTTGGCATTATTTAAAACGCTCAATTTAGGTGTAGGATAGAATCCGCTGCTCTCCATTTAAAGCTCTGTAAGGATTCACATCGTGGGAGACTTCCAGAGTTCCAAGATATTCCCCTTTTTCATTCCGCACCGCAAAATATTCGATGTGAATGAACTTTCCTCGAATCTGTATCCAGAAGGGAGCACGGTTCTCCTTCCCGCTTTTAAAGTCCTCGATTATTTTATCGACGATATGAGCGCTTGCCGGGGGATGGCAGTGCCTGACATCCCGGTTCAGTATCGCCCGGTTACGCTGAAAAATCCGCTCAGATCCTTGTGAAAAGTATTTGACCTTGTCGTCTTTATCCACAAATGTCATATCGAACGGCAGGGTATTGAGGATATTCATCAATTCTTTTGGTGTGAAGCTCCCTGAAGGGAGTTGAATAACATCGCCTCCCTTCCGGTCGGTTTTAGCCCCCTCATCTTTGACCCGGTCCGGCTTCCAGTCCACCGGCGGATCATATAAACAAAAGCCGATTTCAAGGGACTGTCTATGGATCTCATACCAGTTGCTTTCGGTAAGCTTGTCCAACGCCATGGGAAGGAGTATTTCTTCCTCTTTCAGGGTCATATCATATACGGATTGCAATGCAGGCTTTACGATAATCTCGAAAGACGCCGTCAGTTCCTCAGGGGAGATCGACTCTGTTTTGAGCACTTCCATGCTTCCTTTGATCAGCTCCCGGATCTCATCATGCTTTCCCCACATGACCTTCGGCGGGCCGGTAATCCCCTGTTTTTCAAGATACGGAAATAAGAGATATTCCTTGCGCCGGTAATGCTTGTCCACATCATACAGGTTATTCAAAAGCTCTCTCAGCTTCAGCATCCTTCCGGAGTGGTCTGTCTCTTTCGACGCTTCAATGGTTTTTATCAGCGCCCGGGCCTGTTCAACCGTCTTCTTCACTTCCGCATTTTCCTTGATCATTACATCCACTGGATGGCCATCCGGTATTTTCTTTAAACCGCTTAAATCCACCCGTCCCTGCAGGACCTTCGAGTGGGCGTCGCACAATTTCAGAACTTCCGACTCAGGCAATCCCTCGCTGATCAGTTCCTGCTCCACTTCCACGACTTCACCGTACGGAATTTTCCCGAGCTGTTCAATCAGAGCTGCTCTGACCTGAGCTTCCGATTCTCCGGAGTGCAATTTAAGGATCAGTTCTTTCAATTTTGCTTTACGGGTTTCCGAATTGTTAATAAGTTCACTCATCTTTTTTCTCTCACGGATTCATTGGGATTATATGTCTTGCCGCAACCGTTTATTCGCTGAAAGCCGCCGACGCGTGCAAGATTCAGGTATTATACCGACTTCCTGAGCAGATTTTTTTATTTGAGACTTTCGGCGAACTTCTTGCCGAATGCGATCGCCTGATCGGCCGCATGACTGTCAGGGTTCCATAATGCTTTAAACCCTTCCCCGATGAGTTCAAAACCGGCGGAATGCAGAAGCTCGGAAAGAACTTTATTCCCCTCCCCGCTCCAGCCGTAGCAGCCGAATACCGCGGCTTTTTTTGCTTTGAATTTCAATCCTTTGACTTCTTCCAGCAAAGCGGCCATGCTGGTCAGAATTCCCCGGTTGATGGTCGGCGACCCGACCAGAATCGCTTTGGATTTGAAAATTTCAGTCACGATTTCATTTTTGTCGCTTTTGGCGGCATTAAACAGCTTGACGGTCGTGCCCGAATCCGCATTCCTGAGGCCTTCAGCGATCTTCTCGGCCAGAACCCGGGTTCCGTTCCACATCGTATCATAAATCAGGGTAATCTGGTTTTCCTGGTAATTATCCGCCCATTTCAGATATTGCTGTACGATCTGAACCGGGTTTTCTCTCCAGATGACGCCGTGGCTGGTGCAGATCATCTCCACCGGGAGCTTCAGGGCCAGCACTTCATGAATTTTTTTAATCACCAGAGGGGAAAACGGAGTGAGGATATTCGCATAATATTTCATGCATTCTTCCCAGAGTTCAGCCTGATCGACCATGTCGTTAAACATGGATTCGGAAGCATAGTGCTGGCCGAAGGCATCATTGCTGAATAAGACGTTATCATGCGTTAGATAGCAGAACATGCTGTCCGGCCAGTGAAGCATGGGGGCTTCGACGAATATCAGCTTCTTCCCTCCCAGATCCAGCGAATCGCCTGTTTTA
Source organism: Thermodesulfobacteriota bacterium (assembly GCA_040753295.1). Lineage (GTDB taxonomy): Bacteria > Desulfobacterota > Desulfobacteria > Desulfobacterales > UBA2156 > RBG-13-49-15. The sequence goes on from JBFMEI010000096.1 coordinate 6,102, forward strand.
ACGGTTTGAAAGTTCCACTCCCGATGGTAATGTCCCTTCAGGGATTTAACCCCGTTGGCAGTGCAGAAGATGGGTTTGTCCGGAATGCGGCGCATCAGTTCAGGCAATGCCCCGCTGTGGTCGATCTCCGCGTGGTTGGCGATGATGTAATCGATGCGGGTTAAGTCGATCTGCCTGGCAAGGTTTTCGACATACTCCTTTGCAAACGGCACCCAAACCGTATCAATGAGTACAATTTTATTTTCCTGAATCAGATAGGAGTTGTATGTCGAGCCGCGAAACGTCGAATACTCGTATCCATGAAATTTTCTAAGCTCCCAATCGATCTTTCCGACCCAATCAATGTTGTTCTTCACTTTTATTTTCATGGCTGTGAACTCCTTTACGAGAACTCTTTCCCGGACTGCTCTGATTGGGATTAAGATCTCAGTTTCTTCGCCAGTTCTGCAACCCTTCGCCCCAGCTTAGCGGCATTCTCACCCACCTTTTCATCCGGCGCACCCACACAGGAGACACCATAATGTCCGGTGGCCGACAATGGGTCTCCCACAATCACCATTCCGTAAATCAGAAGTGCCTGGATAATGGAGATCATGGTGGTCTCTTTGCCGCCGCTGGGGTCGGCGGACGTGGCGAATGCCGCACCCACCTTTCCTTCCATTCTTTTGCGCGTACTCACAAACTCATCGAAAATCTTTTTGAGTTCTGCAGCTAAAATCCCGAAATAGACCGGTGAGCCTGCAATCACGCCTTCGCTGGCCAGGAAATCATCTTTGGTTACTTCATCCGTTTTTTTGAGAAGAGCCTTCATCCCATCAACCGCATTCACACCCTCTGCAATCTTTTCAGCAAGTTTCCGGGTGTTTCCACCCTTCGAATAATATAGGATCAAAATCTGCATCGATTCACCTCCGGATATCTTCGTCATCCCCTGACCCGTGTAATGGTTCCATTTCCCAACATCTGATGAAACTGGGACAGCAATGCCTTCTCTTCCTTATCCAGGATACTGTCATTCTGGGCAAGATCCATAATATCTTGATACTCTTTTGGAGTTATTTCGAGATCCGCAATGGCATGATTGATGAGCTCTTTAAGTTTGCCTGCGCTTTGACTTGGTTTCTTCATCTGAATTCCCCTTTCTGCTCATATTGTTTGAGTTTTGGAATATCTGTTAAGCCACAGATCCTTTTGCGTGATAGGCAGCATCACACCGGAGAGATAACTTAGCATACCCTGCAATACGTGGCAAATAATTCCGCTTTCCGAATTTCAACTTTTTATGTTCGATTTTAACCTCTGGTTCATCTGGCCTGTCCCATTTTCCGGTAATGCAGGACCGAATCAACGGAATAGATGCATAAGGCACACCAGATCATGACAAAGGTCCATACCCTTGCCGTTGAAAACGGTTCACCGTAAACAAAGACAGCCAGAAGAAACGTCGAACTTGGTGCAATATATTGAAGGATCCCCACCGTGGAAAGATGAAGCCGTCGGGCACCGGCGGTAAAAAGGAGAAGGGGAAGCGCCGTTACCAGCGAAGCAGCCGCGAGCAGCAGATCAATTGATATTCCGGTATGAAAAAAAGCGCCCTGCCCGTTCATATTCAGATAAATCAGACCGATCAGGGCCGGAGCAGACATGAGAAGCGTTTCAATGGTAAGCCCCACCAGTGCACCCACAGGCGCCACTTTCCGGATAAGTCCGTAAAACCCGAAAGTCAGGGCAAGA
>JBFMEI010000097.1:0-7825 GCA_040753295.1 Thermodesulfobacteriota bacterium
TCATCTGCATCCAATCCCTCGCCCAGAAAGGAAATCCAAGCTTATCGACGATTTGATCCGCGATCTTTCTGGCCTGATACAGGTTTTTAACCCGAACTTCAATTCCTGTAACCGTCTCACCCATCCGCATTAAATTCTGTGCATCCCGGAGATGGATGTAAGCAAAGGTTCCATCATATTCATACATTCCCGATTCAAAAAGTCCGGCGACCTGAAATCGACGCATAGACGGCATATGCCCCATCGGAGAAATCATCCCTTTGGGAGTGATCAGATATACGAAATCATTGACCTGGATTCCCAGGTTTTTCGCCAATTCCCTTCCCAAAACGATTCCAGACACAGTAGATGCGAGATCCTCTCTCTTAATTTCGATCTCTTCATTCAATGGGGTATTCTTTAAACTTTCTATGACGTTCCCCGCACTTTTCGGGTCGACACCCCTTAACACCGCTCCTGAAACACCGGATGAGGAACGGAGCATGACCTGGGAATAAATAAATGGTGTTGTCGCTTCGACATCCTCGATGGTTTCAATCTGTTTCTGAATGCGGCGATAATCGGCGAACGGCCCGCCATGATGCATTAACACCAGGTGGGGTTGCCCCATAAGGATGCGGGATTTCAAATCCGACTCAAAGCCGGACATTACCGCGATCACCACGATCAGGGCCATTACACCGACCGTCACTCCGGCAATCGATAGAATGGTAATCAGGGAAATGAACGCCTGCCGCTGTTTGGCCATCAGATATCGGCGGCCGATAAAATATTCGAAAGACATTGACCGAGTTTCAGTTACGTTTTTTCATTTGGGGGAATAAAATGACTTCCCGGATAGATGGGGAATCCGTCATCAGCATGACCAGCCGGTCGATCCCGATCCCTTCTCCTGCTGTCGGAGGCATACCGAATTCCATGGCTTCGATATACTCTTCGTCCATCCGATGCGCCTCGTCGTCGCCGGCTTCCCGGCTTTTCATTTGTTCCATAAACCGATCTCTCTGATCCTCGGGATCATTGAGTTCGGAAAAGCCGTTCGCGATTTCTCTGCCGCCGATAAACAGCTCAAAGCGATCCGTTAATAAAGGGTGGGTCTGGTTCCGTCTGGACAACGGCGATACTTCCACCGGATATCCGGTAATGAATGTGGGTTGAATCAGTTTCGGTTCTACCAGCGCATCAAAAAGCTTAGTTATGATTTTTCCGATACTCCCTGTTTTGGTCATCTGGATCCCTCCGGCAGCAGCCATATCCAATAGCTTTTCGCGGTCATGAATCCAATGGGGGTTCACCCCGCCGATGGTTTCCAGGGCTGTTAAAAGCGGAATCCGATCCCATTTTCCACCCAAATGAATGGTCGTTCCTTCATAGGGTATGGATGTCTTTCCATGCACGGCTTCTGCAACCCTGCAAACCATCTGCTCCGTCAATTGCATCAGATCTTCGTAAGTGGTATAGGCCTGATAAAATTCGAGCATGGTGAATTCAGGGTTGTGCTGGGTTGAAATCCCCTCATTTCGAAAATTCCGGTTGATCTCAAAAACCCTTTCGAATCCTCCGATAACGAGCCGTTTAAGATAAAGCTCAGGGGCGATCCGCAGAAATAGATCCATATTCAGGGCATTATGATGGGTTTTAAAAGGGGTCGCTTCCGCACCTCCGGGAACCGATTGCATCATCGGCGTTTCAACTTCAAGGAATTCCCGTTCAAGAAGAAACTCACGAATGGTCTGGATAACACGGCTTCTCTTTATAAAAATTTCACGGACATCCGGATTCATGATCAAATCCAGATATCGGTATCGATACCGTTTTTCAGGATCCCTTAATCCATGGAATTTTTCCGGAAGAGGGCGGAATGCCTTGCAGATCAATTTCAGTTCCGATACCAGCAGGGTCCACTCATTGGTCTTAGTAAGAAACATCGAGCCCCTGACCCCGACAAAGTCTCCTGCTTCCATCTGCTGGAATATTCCATAAGCCTCCTCGCCGACCCTGTCTTTTCTCACGTATATTTGCAACACCCCGGTTCTATCCTTCAATCTCGCAAAAGCCGTTTTTCCGAATCGGTTGACGGTCATGATGCGTCCTGCGGTGGTAACAATCAAGGATTCGACATCGGATGAAGTGTCTTTTTGGCTTTGGACGGAATTCTGGATGTCTCTGATCGTGTGAGCGACCTGGAAATCGTTGGGGTAAATTTCTCCAAGAGCCTGTTTTAACTCGACGAGTTTGGTTTTTCGTTTCAGCAAAACATCGCTGGTTTCTTCATGATTCATGGGGTTGATCACTCACCTTATGTTTTATTACCTTCAGATCCTCGGCTCAGGGCAATCTGATTCCCTTGGTTTTGCCTAAATTTAGGTTTTGATAAGCCGAATTGGTTTTGCTATTATATTTCCGGTAAAGTGTCAAGGTTAAGTTGCCCAGGGGCAGGTCAAGCCGGGCGATACTCTAGTACGCCCGGAGCCCGATGACACTGCAGGTTCGGCGAAATCGACAATCCGAAAGGGTTTTAACGAATGACATTCCTTAAAAAAAATCGTCATGCCCGCTGGATATGTCTGGAAATATATTTTGTTGTGATATCCATATGAATTTTATTATTTTTAACTTCCTTGTCATTATTTAAAACACTCATTTTAGGTGTTATTTATTGTCTTGATATGATATAAGACGTGCCGTCCAATATTTTAAACCGGCAATACTCCGGCCCGAGACGAGTCTGGTGTCCGTATCTGTGAATACGTCTCCGGTGATTTACTCACGATGAGGAGGAGCATCCCATGAAAGCAGTATGTCATGCAATGTATCTCACCTTTTTGATTGCTGTTCTTCCGGCATACGGACAATTTTATAAATATGTGGACGAACAGGGAATCGTCCGCTTTACCGATGATCTTGATAAAATTCCGGAAAGTCAAAGACCGGTATCTAAAATCTATGAGGAGTCAAAGAGCAGAGCGGAGACACCCGCGGAATTAAAACCGGAAACCAAGGAAACCGGAGACGACGAAAAGGAATCTCTTATTGAGCTAAGAAAAAAATCCAGGGAACTGGAGATAAAAAGAAAGCAACTCGATTCCGAGTATAAGGGATTGATGGAAAAAAAGGCGGCCCTCCAGCAGATGAATAAAAAAACACGAGTGGAGCTGATCAAATATAACCAGGAAGCTTCAAAACTCAATGAGCAGATCCAGGCTTATGAAGAGAAGCGGGAAGCTTTTGACAAGGAAGTGGACGCCTTTAATAAAAAGGTTAAAGAAAAAGAAGAAGCACAACTGAAATCTGAGAAAAGCGGGAGCTCAACAAAAAACGATCAATAAGGCGAAAAGCCATCTGAATGGGTAATCGAACATGCTGAAATCGGTTCTGGAAAAGGAGGTTCAGAGATGCAGGAGAGTCGAGTAAATTTTCAAAAAGCCCTTGAAATCGGTCGCCCCCCTAACGTGAAACGCTTATTTCCAAATTCAAACGCCCTTATCGTCAGCGGAAAATTTATCGACCGTGCCATGCTTAAAAAAGGAAAGGCCATTGCCATGGCCGCGAATGGAAGGAATATTTTCATTATTCGCGGTGCGCTGCAAGCCGCTCAGAAAGCGAACTCGGCCTTGATTATCGAGATCGCCAAATCAGAAGGAGGGGTCGATGCCTATTGTGCGGTTACATACTGGAATATTGCAAGAATCGTCGATACCCTGATGAACGAACTGGAAATCACTGTTCCGGTGGCAATCCATGCGGATCATTATGGGATTAAAAACCAAAAAGATGTTGATTCCGCAAAAATCGAAATTCCCACTCTTTTCGAGGCCGGGATGACTTCAATTGCCATTGATGCCTCCCATCTCCCTGACGCGGCAAACCTCTTGACCAACATCGAATTAAACCCATATATCCCTCACTGGGCAGGTCTTGAAACCGAGGTCGGAGAAATCAAAGGGAAAGAAGGCCTTTCCACTGTGGCGGAAGCTCTTTTTCTGATTCAAGGACTAAATGCGCACAGCATATTTCCGGATTGGATCGCATTGAACAATGGAACAACCCATGGGATTGAAGCAAGCGATCTGGGAATTCAGGTGGAGTTGACCAAAGAGATCCACGACGCATTGAAACCCTATGGGATTTCAGGAGCTCAGCATGGAACATCCGGGAACAACTCGGATCGCCTACGGGAGATTGCTCAAAAGACCCGGACCACCAAAGCTAACGTCGCCACAGCCCTCCAGATGATCTCATGGGGGCTTGAAGTTAATGATTACGGTAACGCGATCCTTGATGCTCAGGGCAATTTTATCAAAGTTAAAGATCAGGGCGTTACGGAAGAAATGTGGAGAGAAATGGTCACATTTGCCGATTCCAAAGGAATCAAAGGAGGAAACTATAAAAAGCTGAACCTTCCTTTTGAGAATCGACTCCTGGCCCTTCCCAAGAATATCCGCGAAAGAATGTGCCGTCGGGTCGAAGCCTTTGTTTATTCGATGCTGGTGAATGTATTTAACGCAAAAGATACAGCCCCGCTGGCGATTGACCTCATCCTTGAATCCGGAACCTATTCACCCTTACCCAAATCGGAAAAGATCGAATCAGCTGAAAAATGGACGCCTGAAGCTATTTCAAGGCGGGCAGCATCCATCTCGTCTGATTCCCATGCAAAGGGAGATTTCGACGATTGATCATTAAGGAAAAAAGCCACTGCCCCTTTTGCGGAAAGATCCTCGGAAAGAAACAATTTGAAAACAGAGTCCGAGCCTATTGTGAAACCTGCAAGGAGCCTCTTTATGAAAATCCCATTCCGGCCACATGCCTGGTGGTAGTGGATGAAAAGGAGAGAATCCTTCTGGTGAAGCGAAGCGTGGATCCGAAAAAAGGATACTGGTGCCTTCCCGGAGGTTTTATTGAAGTAGATGAGATACCCGAGGAGGCGGCATTGAGGGAATTGAAAGAAGAAACCGGTTTATCCGGGCAGATCGAACTCCTTATGGGAGTAACCGTAAATCCGAATCCTTTTTACCGATCCGTGCTCCTGGTCGGATACTTAATTAAAACGTATGAGGGATCATTGATAGCCGGAGATGATGCTCTGGATGTCGGTTTTTTTGATTTTGAAACCCTTCCGGAAATTGCTTTTGAGAGTCATCAAAAATTTATACGGATTTACTTTTCAGCTTATGCCGATTCGGCTCGATTTACCCGTTCATCCGGACCTTGATTCCGGATTCCTTTAAATAAGTTTTAATCCCGGAAATGGTAAAGGTTCCGTAATGCACCATGGATGCAATGAGGACCGCATCCGCATTTCCGGTTGTGAGTGCCTCCAAAAGATGCCGGGGCTCTCCGGCGCCACCGGAAGCAATCACCGGGATTTTTGCAGACATTGAGATCATTGAAGTCAGATTCAACTCATATCCCATCCGGGTTCCGTCCGCATCGATGGAATTGAGGCAGATCTCTCCAGCCCCACGGCTTTCCCCTTCCCTGGCCCATTTGAGTGCATCAATTCCCATGAATTTCCGCCCGCCATCAATAACGATTTCATACCCTGAGGGGATTCTTGGATTTGGTCCGACATATTTCACATCCATCCCAAGGACAATACATTGACTTCCAAATGCCTCGGCACCTTCTGAAATGATCTTCGGATTCAACACCGCGGCTGAATTGACGCTCACTTTTTCAGCTCCGGCAAGAAGTACGGCATGCATATCTTTTAGCGATCGAATCCCGCCCCCAACGGAAAATGGGATAAATATGGTTTGAGCTACATGTCGAACCACGTCAATCATGATCCCTCGTTTTTCATAGGATGCGGTGATATCGTAGAATACAATTTCATCCGCCCCTTCTTCATAATAAAATCGAGCCATTTCAACAGGATCCCCGACATCTATATTGTTTTTAAATTTGATTCCTTTTGTGGTTCTCCCTTCTCGGACATCGAGGCAGGGAATGATACGTTTGCTCAGCATAAACTCCTCTTATCGGGCATGTGACGATTCAGGATTCCATATACCAAATTGTCGTAACACCGAAAGACCGGGTTTCCCGCTTTTTTCAGGATGAAACTGTGTGGCAATCAGGTTTTTTAACCCGAGGACCGATGTAAATACATCCCCATATTCCGTGACGCCGATCACCTGTTCCGTATCTTCAGGATCCGGATAAAATCCATGAACAAAATAAAATTCATCTGTTTCCTTAATTTCAGAAAAAACAGGGTGGAACCGATTCAATTTGAGACCATTCCATCCCATATGAGGTATTTTCAACCGTCTTCCATCTGTTGAGAATATATTCGACGGAAAAGCCCGGACGCATCCTTTGACGATTCCGATGCAATTGGTGTCATTTTCTTCACTATACTCCATGATGACCTGTGTTCCCAGACAAATACCAAGAATCGGAATCCCTCTGATAAAAGCTTTCTTGACGGCAAGATCAAGCCCATGTTTTTTTAGAGATTTCATTGCCGAACCTGCAGCTCCGACTCCGGGAAAAATAATCCGATCCGCTGTTTCGATCTTTTCAGGATCACTGGTAACCCGGCTTTTATATCCCAAAAAGGATAATGCCCGTACAACGCTCGGTAAATTTCCGGCATCATAGTCTATGATGGTAATGATCATGATATGCTCCGAAAGCAGCCCCTGTAAAATATGTGAGCCGTGTCATCAGGGTTCAGTCGCTTTAATCTTATCCCAAATCTCATTTTTCTCCTCCTGCGAAACCGTATTGATATTGCGCCCGCTGTTTTGAATCTCTTCTTCCAGGTACCTGAACCGGCTTTCAAATTTTCTGATTGAAGCATTCAATGCCGTTTCAGGATGGATGTTCATAAACCGCGCGACATTGACCAGAGTGAACAGATAATCTCCGAACTCCACAGACCGATTTGTTCTTCCGGTTTCGGTACTGTTATTTTTTAAAATTTCATCCTTAAACTCCGCCCATTCCTCTTCTGCCTTTTTCATGACGCCTTCAATATCCTTCCAGTCGAATCCGGTGCCTGCCGCATATTCGGAGATTTGAAGCGCCCGCATCAATGCCGGAAGTCGACCGGAGATGGAATCTATCGGAGAGTTTCGGTTCTCTTTATTTTTTTTCTCCTGGGATTTGATCTCCTTCCATTGGATCCGAACCGCTTCGGTATTATCGATCTTTTTCTCTCCAAAGACATGGGGATGTCTCCGGATCATCTTCTCTACAACTCCGTTGACGACATCCTCTTGATTAAAACGCCCCTTCTCCTGGTAGCAGGCGACAATAAATACGAGATGAAACAAGACATCTCCCAGCTCTTCGCATACCGCATCCTGATCGTCCGTCTCAATGGCTTCAACCAGTTCATAGAGCTCCTCGATAAGATATCGGGTTAAACTCTGGGGTGACTGTTCCCGATCCCAGGGGCACCCCTGATCCCCTCTTAACTTATCGACCAAATCCATTATCCTTCTCAATCTATCCTCCTCCATTCACATGTTTTCAGATAACCAACAGAGATTCATCTGATGAAATTGCCTGTTGTCGATGCTGCTTTCGGGAGATTCCAAGAAATCAGTTAGGAATTCGCCAGGCCTTCTTCAGTATCTTGCTATGTTCGGAAAACGGCTGTTTTATCGATTTTGGAGTTACAATGGTTATTTTTTCTGAAGCCGGAAGCAAATAAGGTGAAAACCGGGAGTTGGAAAGAAAGGGGATTCCTCTTGGAAGGAATGCCATCAGGACCACCAGGATTATCGATGCAAAAAGGGCTCCTTTAACCGCACCAAAAATCAGGCCGAAAAGACGATCGACCCATCCCAGAATGGTGATTCTCAACAGA
>JBFMEI010000098.1:0-7655 GCA_040753295.1 Thermodesulfobacteriota bacterium
CCTCTTCCACCGGCTCCCCCTTCAGCTCGGAGACCGCGGTCTCCATGAGTTTTAAAAACATGTCATACCCCACGGCAGCGATATGTCCGGACTGGGAAGCGCCCAGGATGGTTCCTCCCCCGCGGATTTCAAGGTCTCTCATGGCGATCTGAAATCCGCTACCCAGGTCGCTGTATTCCATGAGGACCTTGAGTCGTTTACGGGCATCCGGCGTCAATGCACTCTCCCTGGGGATAAAAAGATAGGCAAATGCCTGTTCCGCAGAACGCCCCACGCGGCCCCGGAGTTGATAGATCTGTGCCAGACCGAATCGATCCGCCCGGTTGATCAGAATAGTATTTGCCGAAGGAACGTCCAGCCCTGATTCGATGATGGCCGTGCAAACCAGAAGATCGATTTCTTTCCTGAAAAAAGAAATCATCACCTCCTCCAGTTCGGTTTCATTCAACCGGCCGTGCGCCACTCCGATTCTGGCTTCCGGGATCAATTCCTTCAGGTGTTTTGCTATCTTCCATATGCCGTGAATATTATTGTGAACAAAAAAAATCTGGCCGTTTCGCTTCAATTCTTTTCGCACGGCATCGGCGACGATCCGGTCATCCATCTCCGAAACATAGGTGATGATGGGATGCCGCTCTTCCGGAGGAGTCGATATCAAACTGACGTCTCTTACGCCGGTCAGGGACAGGTGGAGAGTTCTGGGGATGGGGGTGGCGGTCAGCACAAGGACATCCACGGTCTTTCGAACTTTTTTCAGCTTCTCCTTGTGTTTGACTCCGAACCGCTGTTCTTCATCGACGATCAGGAGTCCCAAATCCTTGAATTCGACATCTTTTTGAAGAAGCCGATGTGTTCCGATCACGATATCCGATTTTCCGGCGGCAAGAGATTCCAGAATCGCCCGCTGTTCCTTTTCGGAGCGGAACCGGCTCAGGCAAGACACCGTAACCGGATATTTCTCAAACCGTTTTGAAAAGGTTTCATAATGCTGTTCTGCCAGCACGGTGGTCGGGACCAGAACCGCGACCTGTTTTCCGTCATTTACCGCCATATATGCGGCCCGAAGCGCCACTTCGGTCTTGCCGTATCCCACGTCTCCGCAGATGAGGCGGTCCATGGGAGTCGGCTTCTCCATATCTTCAAATACCTCATGAATGACCCGGAGCTGATCCTCGGTTTCCTCATAGGGAAACGCGGCCTCAAAGTCTTGAAAATACCGGTCGACAGGCCTGAAGGCATGCCCTTCCCTGACCTTTCGTTCCGCGTAGAGCGAAAGCAGCTCTCCCGCGATTTTCTCCGCTGATTTCCTGACCCGCTCCTTGATGTTTTCCCATGACTTTCCTCCAAGCTTATCAAGAACCGGTTCGATTCCCTCCACACCAAGGTATTTTCGGACCATGTCCATCCGATCCACCGGAAGATAGAGCTTATCTTCGTCTTTATACCGGATGAGAAGAAAATCATTGGTCATCCCTTCGACTTTAAGTTTGACGAGCCCTTCATACCGGCCGATCCCATGATCGTCATGCACCACCAGGTTCCCTTTCTGCAGATCCTCAAAGGCGATCCGGATCGATTGAAGCAGGCGTCGGCGATGGATTTTTCTTCGGTGCTTCTCACCGAAAATTTCATCTTCCGTGAGAAGCGCAAGTTGTTCGCTTCCCCACACAAATCCCCGGCTCAAATGCCCCAGGCAGATATGGATGCCTGCTGCCGAAGCCGCGCGTGAAATGGATTCCAGATTGAATTCTTCCATGATCCGGGGTCGAATTCCATAAGGCTCGAGGAGACCTAGAAGACGATTCGCCTGAGGCCGGGTCCCGGAGACCAGAATCACCGTCCGCTCCATTTTCCGTTGCCGGCGGATCCATTCGGCCAGTGGTGCGAATAAGAGTTCATTCTCTTTTCGGTTTAATAGCTCCTGGACCAACCCCCTCTCTTCTTCAACATCCGGAGCCCAGCTCATGATCTCTCTCCGGTCATCATCGAATCGGGCCACCGGAAGCATTCCGCACCAGAATGTTTTCCGTCTCCGAAGGAGTTCTTCAAAGTGCGACCAATCCAGATAAAGCGCTTCAGGCCTGATGCAGAATTTTTTTTCATTTTGAGCGCTCAGGCTGTTTTGAATAATCCGGTCGTAAAAATCAGATGCCGCCTTTTCAAGGGAACTCGGCTCCATCAGCACGATCCATGCGTCATCCGGGAGATAGTCGAATACCGTGTCCGGCTTCTCATAAATCAGTGGAAGCATCCCTTCCATTTCAACCGGAATCTCCTGTTGTTTGATCCGGTGGATCAACTCCCGCGTGGTTGTCACCGGCAAATCCAGCTCACTTCCAAGGGTTCGAATCCGAGTCAAAACCGGTTCCAGACGGTTTTGCGGGATGACTGCCTCCCTGGCAGGAAGGATCACCGCTTCCGGAAGTGAGCCCAATTTTCGCTGACTGGCTGCTGAAAAGAATCGGAGGGAAACGATGCGGTCTCCGGATAATTCAATCCTCAAGGGATCAGGATAGAGAGGTGAAAAGAGATCCAGAATCCCACCCCGGACGCTGAAGTCTCCGGGCTCCTCCACGATTGCCGTGCGGGTATATCCTCCGAAAACCAGTTTCCGGATTAAATGATCCCGATCGATCTCTTCGTTTTCCATTAAAAGTTCCGCATACGCGGTCAATTCCTCTTTCGGGATGACTTTCTGCACCATTCCTTCCAAAGAAAAGACCAGGATAGGCGCCTGATCGTTGAGCGTCCGATATAATGCCCTGATTCTCGCTGCAGCGGTCTCATTATGATAGGAGATTCCCCTCCCCGCCACGGAGGCATATGAAGGAAAGCGGGTGACCGGAACCGCAAGCGGGGAAAAAAAGAAGTCCAGATCCATGGAAAGCGTTTCGGCTTCTTTTTGGGTTGAGGTCACCATCACCACGGGAAACGGATGTTTCCGATACAGGGTCATGGCCAGATATGCCATGGAAGAACTCATCAGCCCGTTACCTTCAACGGCCCCCCGGGTCTTTTGGATCAGATCCGCCAGTGCGGCGATCGAATATTTTTCTTGATTTTGCATCACGAACTGAGTAGCGTGGTTCACGTCTAAAGCCGGCGTAGCTCAGCAGGTAGAGCAGCTGATTCGTAATCAGCAGGTCGGCGGTTCGAGTCCGCCTGCCGGCTCCATTTAGAGTCCTAAAACAAAGGATTTTTCGAAACCGAAAAATCCTTTGGCCGTTATGGGTCGTTACAATATTCTAAATTTCAGAGGCATCTTGATTTTAATTCAAACTCATGATACCAAAAATAAGCTCATTAATTCAATCGGCAACTATAAAAACAGGTTAATTTCTATCTTTCAATCTTGACAGCCCAAATAATGCCGTATATTTTACCTGTTCGTTAAATCATGGATTTCATCGTGACAGGGAAAAAGACGGCCGGGTAAAAAACTGAAGAAAACGGCTCATGAGTTTAATAAATATAGGGGAAGATCATCACGCATCAGGTTCGATGAGGAGGTAACATGGCGTTGACGAAAAACGATATTGTTGCAAAGGTCCACGAACTCGGATTTACGAAAAAAAAGTCAGTGGAAACCATCGAATCACTCCTTGAGATCATCAAAAACACGTTGGAAAAAGGGGAGGATGTCTTGATCTCCGGATTCGGAAAGTTCTGTGTGAAAAACAAAAAAGAAAGAAGAGGAAGAAATCCCGCCACCGGATCGGACTTGACCTTGAGAGGAAGAAAAGTCGTTACATTCAAATGCTCCGGAAAATTGAGAGATAAAATCAACAGCCAGAAATAATCCGGCTCTTTTTCATTTCCCAAGCCCAATAGACCCGACAATTCAATGATAACCCCATAAAGAAAACGGTTTCTCCTAAAGGGCGATTCCGTATTCTTTGATTTTGCTCAACAGGGACGGATGGCTGATTTCAAGAAGCTGAGCCGCCCTGGTCCGGTTTCCTCCGGTCGCTGTCAACGCTTTTGAAATCATCTTCTTTTCCAAAACTTTCTGCGCCTGCTTGAGGGAATTCCCGGCATAGGCCAAATCCGGATCTCTGATGTCGGTGTCGACAGAGAGATGCTCAGGCTCCAGCAGATCTCCTTCGGCCAATACCACGGCCCTTTCAATCAGGTTTTCCAATTCTCTGACATTTCCAGGCCAATGGTGTTTTAACAGCACCGACATTCCGGCAGACGATATCCCCATCACAGGCTTTTTAAAGCTTGTGGAAAACTTGTCCATGAAGTGCCGGCACAGCAGGGGGATGTCCTCCAGCCGTTCCCGGAGAGGGGGTATTCGAATCGGCAAGACGTTGAGCCGGTAGAAAAGATCTTCACGGAAGAGGCCCTTGGAAATTTCTTCTTCCAATTTTTTTGAAGTTGCGGCAATTACCCTGACGTCAATGGCTTTGGTTTTTGCATCTCCTACGGCGCGGATCTCTTTTTCCTGAAGCACGCGCAACAGTTTGGCCTGAAGGGAAAAAGGCATCTCTCCGATCTCATCCAAAAAGATAGTCCCCTGCTCTGCTTCTTCAAAAAGCCCTTTATTATCCCGGATGGCTCCCGTAAAAGACCCTTTCCGATGCCCGAAGAGCTCGCTTTCTAAAAGTGTTTCCGGGATGCCGGCGCAGTTGATGGTCACAAAAGGCATTTTTGCCCGTTCTCCCTGAAAATGAATCCCACGGGCAACCAGTTCCTTCCCGGTTCCGCTTTCTCCATAAATGAGAACCGTCGTCGTCACATCCTGAGCTTTTTCAGCGAGCTGGAAGACTGCCTGCATCTTAGCACTTTTTGCCACCATCCGGCCGAACCGATAGCTGGATTCAATTTTGAGAATCTGCTCCTTCAGAAAATGATTTTCCTTCCTCAGCCTCTCCCGCTCTTCGGCTTTCCTCAGGGTCAGATAGACCTCGTCGGTCTTAAACGGTTTTGAAATATAATCGTAAGCACCCTTTTTCATGGCTTCGAGTGCATTGTCGACACTCCCGTATGCGGACATCATGATGACGGTAACATGTGAAAGGCGGTCTTGGATCGCTTCAAGAAACGCCATTCCTCCCATCTTCGGCATCCGGAGATCGCACAGAATAAAATCGAAACGCTCTTCCTGAATCCGACTCACTCCTTCCAGTCCGTCGGATGCCGTATCAACCCGGTATCCGCTTTTTTTCAACATGGAAGAAAGCATATGCCGCATATTCTCCTCATCGTCGATGATGAGGAGCCGTTTTTCCCCTTCAGTTTGAGGGGTATTTAATTTGATGCCCATTTCTCTTTTCCCGGTTGACGGTGACTTTTTTCGATCTGTTACCTGAATCCATAACAAAGATCATGATACAACAGAGGTATTTTCCCGGCAGATCGGTAGCATGATCTCCAGGGTCGTTCCCCCTCCGATTCTGCTTTCGGCCTGAATTTTTCCCTCCATTCCTTCGATCATCATAAAGGATACCCATAACCCCAGGCCGGTCCCCTTTCCCGGTTCCTTGGTGGTGAAAAAGGGGTCAAATATGGCGCCCATATGCTGGGATTCGATTCCAGGCCCGTTATCTTTGATCGACATTTTAAGAACTGAAGCGGTCCGGATGGGAGTAGATTCCGGATCCGGATTTTCTGTTCTGACAATGATTTGCCCATTGCGCGACCGGTTGCCTGAAGCGATGGCATCCGCAGCGTTGATGCAAAGATTCACCAGAACCTGCCTGAGCTGATCCGGGTCCGCCATCACCGTATCCAGTTGGGCCAGCAACTCCAGCTCGACGGTAATCGAGGCCATGAAAGGCTGAGGGTTCAGCATTTCAAAAACATTTCGAATGACTTCATGCACGGAACAGACCGCGGGAGTTCCGGTTGACGGTCTCGAAAAATCAAGAAGCTGACGGATGATGGCATTGATCCGATTGAGTTCGCCGGCCGCGCGCTCACGATAGTCGGTCCGTTCAGCAGGCAGGATATCCTCTTTCCCGAGCAAATCCAGATATCCGCCGACAATTCCAAGGGGATTTCCGATTTCGTGGGCGATTCCGGATGCCAGACGTCCGACGGATGCCAGCTTTTCCGCCTGAATCACATCCCGCTGGGCCGACTTTAGCTCCTGATTCGCCTTTTCAAGAGAGATGATGGTCGTTTTGAGTTTTTCCTTATCCGCAGAGATCCGTTTCACCATGCTGTTCAAGGATTTTGACAACTGATTCAATTCATTGTCCTCTTTGCGGACCGAAAACGGAATCTCTTCTTCAGTATAAGCTTCAGCCCTCATGGCCAACCGGTGAATCGGTTCGAAATAGATTTTGGAGATTCGATAAAGCCCAACACCGCTCAATACAAGAATATTGACGAGTACATAAACCACAACGGCTTTCTGGGAATTTCTCAGAGAGCGGTATACACCTTCCAGTGGAAAAAGAGCGACAACACCTCCGATCCGGCGATCTCCCTGAAGGATGGGTTGAAAGATCATAAGCGATTGCGGCTGTTTCCAGAAGACTCCCCAGGTCTGCCCTGAGAAACCCGTCTCTTCATTCCCGGATGCCATTCCCTTTTTCGCAAAGGAGTCAAGCTCGGGTTCCGCCGGGCATGGGTGTCCAATAACAATCTTTTCCTGTTGATCCGGTAAAAAAAGAAATGCGCATGACGACCCTGAATCCTCGAGCCATCGGGAGGATCCTGGAAAGATTCCCGATAACGGACGGCCGGGTGCGGCATATTCCAGAAGCTTTTCCTGCCGGGTCAAGATCCGGATGGCTGTCTTTCCCTTTTCACCTTCCAAATCCACAAGTATTTTCTGAAAAATACTTACCAGAACAAAATCCGTAAGCAGCATGCCGATCAGTATCAGCACCATGATGTTCAGGACGGTCAATGTTTTCAGCCCGCGTAACATCCCTGCACTCGCTCCTGCTCCCTCGGATCGTATTGTATAAATCCGAATTCCGGTTGATTCAAGAAAATAAAAAACCCGAAATCCTGCATCTGCAGCATTTCGGGTTTAAAAAGAATTTCGGCAGCGACCTACTCTCCCACACAGCTTCCCATGTAGTACCATCGGCGCTGAAGAGCTTAACTTCCGTGTTCGGGATGGGAACGGGTGTTGCCTCTTCGCTATTGCCGCCGAAAAGGATATTCATATAAGCACATAAAAGCGTTCTGAACGAATTGTCAAAGATTGTGGCTAAGTCGCACGACCGATTAGTACCGGTGAGCTCAATCCATTACTGGACTTACACCTCCGGCCTATCAACCTCGTAGTCTTCGAGGGGTCTTAAGTCCCGGTGTCTCCACCGGGAGGGATATCTGATCTTGAGGTCGGTTTCCCGCTTAGATGCTTTCAGCGGTTATCCGGTCCGAACATAGCTACCCAGCGATGCCGCTGGCGCGACAACTGGAACACTATTGGTTCGTCCATTCCGGTCCTCTCGTACTAGGAACAGCTCCTCGCAAATATCCTGCGCCCGCAAAAGATAGGGACCAAACTGTCTCACGACGTTTTAAACCCAGCTCACGTACCACTTTAATTGGCGAACAGCCAAACCCTTGGGACCTGCTCCAGCCCCAGGATGTGATGAGCCGACATCGAGGTGCCAAACCGCCCCGTCGATGTGAACTCTTGGGGGCGATAAGCCTGTTATCCCCGGCGTACCTTTTATCCGTTGAGC
>JBFMEI010000099.1:0-7631 GCA_040753295.1 Thermodesulfobacteriota bacterium
CCGGAGACATTTTTGGCTTTATCCCGGAGCATGGGAATCCCCCAGAACGTGAAAAACATGATCACATCGAGCCCCATGGCGACCGATCCTGTCGCAATGACAAAAGCCGCAAGGGCTTTATCGAGGTCTCCGCTGAAAACGATCATGGAAATTTTGTTGGAAGGGATCTTTTTCTCAACGCGGTCAAAACGCGTTTTCATTTCTTCGATCTGTTTTTGAATGTCTTCCATGGCTTGCCTCCTGATAGTAAGGTTTGTAGCGAAATTAGAAATGCTTAATTGGGATTATGTCCATCCGTTATATAGTATATAGTATGAACAATTAAAATCTAAAAAATATCAAGTCATCAGATCTTTTACAGCTTCCATTGAAGATGCCAGAACATCGAGGTTCATCAACAGCGACTTTCTCTGCTCCGGAATCATGCGGATCAGAACCTCGCCGTGGATTTCATTGTTGAACGCATTAATTTCATTTATTTTTGTCTGGCCCTTGGGCGTCAGGCTCAGCAGGGAAATCCGGGAATCTTCCGGATCCTGTATTTTTTGAATCATCTTTTTTTTTAACAATCCCTGCAGGATTTTGGTGACCCTGCTCTTCACCACATTCAATTTTTGAGCAATCCCCTTGGGGGTGAGATACCGCTCATCCCCGAACAGGGCAAGGCACCGGAGTTCGGCTTCAGGAAGCCCGAAACGCTCGCTCTGATACTGCATCCTCTCCTGGCAGCACTGGAGCAATTTGGAGATGACCTCCTTGAACTGTCTTAACTGATGTTTCGATATCCGCTCCAGGTTCTCTGTCTCAAAATTATTCATAGTGTGAACTAAATAATCCCCGAAAACCGACTTGTCAAGAGGTTTTTTTTATAAATTTGAAGCAGGATATCCGGATCGGATATTTTGAGAGGCGGATCTCATCTCCCTGCCGCGATGCTTCAACCGGTTTCCGGCGATTTCCAGGGCTTTTTGGGTGAAAAACCATCCGTGATATTTTTTGGACAGGTATTCATGAAGCTCCATCGGACTTATTCCCTGACGCTTGGCTTCTTCCCAGAATCCGACTTTTGAAAATCGCCAAAGTTTATCCGCGTCCTTCACGATCTTTTCCTCAATGGAATCCGCCTTTTTCCCTGAGTCGTGCCTCTTAATGATCGCGGCGATGATGCTGATCAGACTTCCGGGATATCCGATGTCGAACAGGATCTTTTTCGCAATGGCAGCCCCTTGGATTTCATGGGTTCGATTGAGCTTGAGGAACCGATTCCCTTTTGCCCTCACGCCATAGGCCAATACCAGAGATTCCGCCGGCACTGCAGACCATCCTACATCATGGAGGAGAATCGCCGGCAGAACGATCTTCTCATCTCCTCCTTCGGCTTTCAGGAGCAGCCGGGCAAATCGGGCGGATATTCGAACATGATCGATATCCCCCCGTACGGAAAGATGTGGGATGGCAATTTTGAAAATCCGGCGCAGGATCCGCCGATCTTCTGAATGGGTCTCCGTGTTCAATGGTCGTCCTTCAATTTATGGGTTTATTTTCCTCTCTCTTCGATCATTTCTAGAAAAGCCTTTGCCGGCGGAGATAGGTCCGCATCCCTGCTGTAAACGATATCGGTTTGAATGAATATCGGGCCCTCTTTTATATTTACGGACTTGAGGAGACCCATCTGGATTTCAAGCTGGACCTCGGGTTTATATAAAAAGGATATTCCCTGTCCTTTGATGATATACTCCTTAATGAATTCGACGCTTTCAGCCTCCAGGAGGACTGCAGGTTTGATATGGTAGGATCCGAGCAGGGAAAGGATGGCATAGCGGGATCCGGATCCGTCTTCCCGGATGATGATCGGTTCATTTTTAATTTCATCCATGGAGATGGAGCTTCTCTTGGCGAAACGATGGTTGGGGGATGCGACCAGGCAAAACTCCTCTCTGGTGAAAGGAAGCAGGTTCAATTTGCTCCGGTAGGGAAGCCGTCCGATGGTTCCGAGATCATATTTAAATGCCATGACGCCGTCGGCGATCTGTTTGGAACTTCCGACTTTCAGATAAATTTTAACGTTCGGATATCGCTTCTGAAACAGGGAGAGCAAGCCCGGCATCAGATGCCGGGCAAAACTGCGCGTCGTTCCGATTGTGAGAGAGCCTTGAGACAGGTCGGCATGCCCTTTGAGGACGTACTCCATCTCCTCAACGGTTTCGAAAATCTTTTCAGCATAACTGAAGAGAACTTCCCCGACAGCGGTCAGGGATAGATGCTTTCCAAGTTTTCGAAACAGTTTGAGATCCAGATCCCGCTCGAGGGATTTAATCTGCATGGTCACCGCCGGCTGGGTAATAAACAAGGCGTTGGCCGCTTGGGTGATACTCTGTTCTCTGACGGCCAGAAAAAAAGATCTTAACTGATTCAAGTTGATGCGCACGGGTCGAATCTGAAGATGAATGTCAGAATTTAGGGATCTCTTAAAAAAGGCTATTCCTGCGGATAACCTCTCTCCATAAGTAAAACTTTATTTATATAAGCTTATCTTATAATGATATAAGATTATTTATTTTGACATGTCAATGAAAAATAAGAATGATGAAAGTGTCTCAATACGTATTTTTTCCCCGGTGAAACCGAAAATGTGAGGGGTCTCATGATACCCGAAAGGGAGATGTTCTGGAATATCAAAGGATCCTGGATTTTTTATGCCGCTGCGGTTGCGGCTTCATGCCTCCTGGTTTTCGGAATCGCAACTCATATTTACGTATGGATGAAAAGTGCGCAAAAAAGCAAAATCCCCTTTTCCAGGCAGGCGGTTAAAAAGAGTATCCTCGATATCGGTCTCGGCCGTCGGATTTTTCAAGGCGACTTTTCCGCCGGCGTGATGCACTTTTCGATATTCTGGGGCTTTACCGTTCTCGCCGTCGGGACGACACTTCTGGCCGTTCATGAGCATCTCCACCCCTTTTTGACCGGCCGAAGCCATCTGCTTTTTGAAGCATCCATGGAAATCGGTGGGATAATCCTTTTAGGAGGGATTGCCTGGGCCCTTGTCCGCAGATATATTCAGCGCATCCCGAGGCTTGAGCGCAGGCTTGAAGACGCCCTGATCCCCCTATGGCTTCTGGGGGTGGGAGTCTCGGGCTTCTTCCTGGAGGCGCTGAGACTTCTAGGTCTGAAGCCTCCCTGGGAAAGCTGGTCTTTTGCCGGATGGCTCCTTTCAGGTCTGTTTCCTGTTTCTGCCGCAGAATCCGTGTATCCATATTTCTGGTGGGGGCATGCGCTCCTGAGCTTGTCCTTTATCGCCGTCATTCCATTTACCAAACTGTTTCATATGATCGGCGGACCCGGAGCGCTGTATCTTCATTATCTTGGAGAAGAATCGAAAGAGACGTCTTTTTCCGGGGATGAGCTGCCGGAGGGACTTCCGATCAGGGATGCCGTTTTTTTTGACGCCTGCATGAGATGCGGACGCTGTGTCCGATCATGCCCTTCCTCAGGCGCGGGCGAACCCTTTAATCCCCGGGATTTTATCCAGGCTGCGCGGCGTGGAGTATGGCAGGAGCATTCTCCTTACGGAGATATCCGATTCATGTCGAGAGCGCCGAAAATCAAAGGAGACACCGCATGGTACTGCACCACCTGTGCCGCCTGTCTGGAAGCCTGCCCGGTTTATGGCGCGCCTTTTAAAACCGTTTTAAGAAAACGGGAAATGCTGATCATCGACGGAAAAGAAGTCCCGGATCTGATGAATCAGACCCTTGAAAGGATTTTTCATTATGAAAATCCCTGGGTTTCCTCGAAACGAGAGAGGGCGGCATGGGCTAAGGATCTGAATATTCCTGTCCTGAAGCCGGGCAATGTCAAAACCGATCTTTGCTATTTTGTCGGCTGCACCACTTCTTTTGATGCAAGGGCTCAGGGGATTGCCAGATCCTTCTCGGAGATTCTGACCCATGCAAAAGTCGACTTTGGGATCCTTGGTGAAAAAGAGCCTTGTTGTGGAGACATTCCGAGGGTGTCGGGAGAATCGGGCCTTTTTCAGGAAAAGATGGAAAAGTGCCGAAATCTTTTTGAAACCTATGGGATCGAGAACCTGGCGATATCCTCGCCCCACTGCTTCCACGCATTTCAGAATGAATATCCTCAAAGCGGCGTTCATGCGCGTCATTATGTCATGGTGCTCAAGGATCTGATGGAAGCGGGAAGACTGAAATTGAAACAGCCGGGAGGCGTTGCCGTGACATACCATGATCCCTGCTATCTGGGACGGCACAACCGAATCCTGGAAGAGCCAAGGACGATTATCCGCGCCATCCCCGGCATCGAATTCAGGGAGATGGCTCACCATGGCGCCGATAGCCTCTGCTGCGGCGCCGGAGGGGGTCGAATGTGGCAGGGAAAAGAGATTCGCGGAGACGCCAGGATGAGCGAAATCAGAATCAGAGAAGCAGAGGCAACCGGAGCGGATATCCTTATTACCGCCTGCCCCCTCTGCCTGATCATGCTTGAGGACGCCATGAAGACCGTGGGATTGGAAAAGAGATTAAGAATCATGGATCTCAACGAACTGGTGGTGCGGTCGTTGAATTAGAGGGCAGGGGAAAGACCCCTTGAATCAAGAGGGTTTGTCGGTTCGAAGAAGTGCAGATCCTGCAGTGGAAAAATCGATAAAGAAAGGTCAATTGACGATGAGCGAGATTTTACTCCTGATTGAGGTCAAGGACGGATTGCCGGATAAGAAGACCCTTGAGCTGATGCAGGGAGGGATCGATCTGGCCGGGGATTTGGGCGCTGAAGTTTCTGCGGTTGCGGCCGGAGATGAAACATCCCGCTTGGCGGAATCGGCTGCCTGTTATGGAATGAAAAGAGTTTACCGGCTGGAGCACCCGCTCCTGAAAGGGTTTGCACCGGATATCTGGGTCGGAGCGCTGGAGTGGCTCTGCAGAAAGATTTCGCCTAAAATAGTTCTCATGAGCCACTCCTTTATCGGGAAGGAAACGGCTCCCAGGCTCTCCTTCAGGCTCAATGCCGATCTGACAACAGATTGTATCGGCCTCAAGCCGGATCCGAAGGACGGCCTTCTCATCCGCATCAAGCCGATTTATGGAGGGAATGCCGTTTCGGTCTTAAAATGCACCGGGCTTCCACAGATGGCCACGGTCAGAAAGAATGCTTTTCAGCCGGTTGAAAAAGTGGAATCCAAGAGTGACATCATTCTCATGACTCCTGATCTTGATGAATCGATGATCAAGGTGAAATCGCTGAAAACAATTCAGGAACCGATCGTCGAAATGGATAAAGCCAATGTGGTTATCGCCGGAGGAAGAGGGATTGCAGAAAAAGAGGATTTCACCATGCTGGAAGCCCTGGCCGGCGCCATGCGAAAAACACACGGGAATGTCATGATCGGATGCAGCCGGCCGGTGGTGGACAAGTGCTGGATGTCCTCCGATCACCAGATCGGATTAACCGGATCGATGATTGCCCCGGATACTTACATTGCCGTCGGCATCTCAGGTGCCGTTCAGCATCTGGTCGGCATGATCCGATCCAAAAAAATCATCGCCATCAATACCGATCCGGGCTGCAACATGTTTAAAGTGGCCGACTATGGAGTGGTGGAAGATTATAAGGATCTGATCCCGGCTTTGGTCAAGAGACTGGAGGAATTGTCATGAAAGAGATGAAGATCATTGTCTGCGCCAAACAGATCCCGGATCCGGAAGCGCCTTTTTCGAACGTCAGCGTCAATATGGAAAAAAAAGAAGTCGTCGTGGATGCTCCGGACGTCATCAGCCCTTATGATGAAAATGCCCTGGAAGCCGCCATTCGGATCAAGGAAGAAACAGGAGGAAAGATCATTGTTCTCAGCATGGGGAAGAAGGTCTCGGATACGGTTCTCAGAAAGACGATTGCTGCCGGAGCCGATTCACTGATCCTGCTTGAAGATCCGGCATTCGAAAAACTTGAGAGCCGCTCTGCGGCATATGTTCTTTCCAGTGCGGTCAAAAAGATCGGCGGATACGACCTGATCCTCACGGGAAGGCAGGCAGGGGACTGGGACTCCGGGCAGGTAGGCTTGATTCTTGCCGAAATACTCGGAATTCCATGCATCAGCCTTGCCCGGTCGATAAAAATCAGCGGCAGCCGCGTCATGGTGGAAAAAAGCATTCCAACCGGAGCAGAACTGGTTGAGTCGGAATTGCCGGCACTGGTGACCGTGAGCAACGAGGTGGGGGAGCTCAGGTATGTGGCAAGAACCAAAATACTGGGACTTCTGAAACGGCCGGTGCCGATTCCGAAGTGGGGGATGAAGGATCTGATTCCAGGCTCTGGAATACTGAACAAGCTTCATCTGGTTGAGCTGATGCCTCCCCCCGACATGAAAAGAAATTGCGTGTTTGTTGAAGGAACGTCAATTCAGGAAAAAGCCGACAGGCTGGCTGCCATTATAAAGGAACTCTGATGATCGGGAGATTTCAATAATCTCAATTCAGGAATAAGAAAGAAAGGGAGGTATCGAAATGGCTGACAACGTGTACGATGCCGTGATTATCGGCGGAGGACATCATGGAACCATCATTGCTCCATATCTGGCTAAAGCAGGGCTGAAGGTCGGGGTCTTTGAGCGTTTGGACCATCTGGGCGGAGGAGCGGTAACCGAAGATCTTCCGGTTCCCGGATTTCGAGGCAATTTCTGCGCTCATTTCACCCGGTTCTATTCCCATCCGGCGTATAAGGAATTCAATCTCAGGGAAGAAGGCCTGGAATATACCTTTCCGGATACCAATGAAGCCATCATTTTTGATGACGAAAGCAGCTATGTTGCGTACGCGGCTTTTACGGTTGTCGACCCGAAAACCGGTGAAACGCGATTCAATGAGGAGAATGTTAAAAAAACCTATGATCAGATCGCTCGATTTTCCAAGACCGATGCCGAAACCTATCTTGATCTTACGGAAAAATATAAAAACAAGTGGCGTGCGGCATTTCATCAGTACCGGTATTCGCCGCCCACTCCCTGGGGAGTCCCGGATGCACTGGAAACCCTTTTTAACGATCCGAAAAGCGGTCTGGAGCTTCCCATGCAGTTTATGTCCTGCAGACAGATCGCCAGATACTTCTTTGAAAGCGATGAGCTCCGGATATTGACCTTGCGGGGCTTTTTAACGTCCTGGGGATGTTTTCCCGACGATATTCCCGGGATCGCCATTACGATCGCGACCATTCATTTGACGTTGGGGTGGGAGCCGGCGGCCATCGCCAAGGGCGGAACCCAGGCCATCACCGATGCGCTGGTTTCAGTCGGAAAACGGCTGGGAGTCGAATACTCCATTAATTCGGAAGTGCAGAAAGTGATTATTAAAAATGACCGGGCTGCAGGGATTAAGCTGATGGATGGTTCCGAAATAGCTGTCAGACACCTGGTGGTTTCGGATAATGCCTCTCCCCAGCTCTTTTTGCGATTGATCGGGGAAGACCGAATTACCGACAGCATGAAGCGAAAAGCCCGGGTATACCAGTTTGACCGGGGCGAACTTTTCTGGGGGACCGTGGGGGTTCATGAGCTTCCTCAGTATAAGGCTGCAAAAAACAATCCGGATGTGAATGCGACCCCCCGAACCTATTTTGCACCC
>JBFMEI010000100.1:0-7567 GCA_040753295.1 Thermodesulfobacteriota bacterium
CCGACGCCCTTTTCAATTGCCGGCTGGATATCCGGGTGGCAAAGATATCCACGAAGGTAGATCAGGTCGTGGATGTATTTTATGTCAGAGATTTTTATGGACAGAAAGCCGATTCTGCAGAGCAGGAAACCTTGATTCGATCCGCCCTGGAGGCGGCGCTGCAGCGCCCCTCAGGGGGGCGAAGCTGAAAGTAAAAATAATATGGCCTGCATCGTATTCTAACTCTGATCTCAAATGAATTTGGAGGAATATCACCATGCATATTGTATATCGATCTGTTGTACTGACGGGAATCTATTCGATATTGCCGGCAACGATAAGTTATGCCGGGGAGGGGATCGATTCGGGAAACACGGCCTGGATGATCGTATCGACAGCGCTTGTCATGATGATGACGCCAGCAGGTCTGGCGTTATTTTACGGAGGGATGTCCCGGTATAAAAACCTGCTGAACACCTTTGCCATGACCATGATCTCCTACTGTCTGGCCAGTGTAATCTGGATGATGTGGGGATACACACTCGCATTCGGACCGGATAAGTCAGGAATCCTTGGAGGACTCGACCATCTCTTTATGAACGGGATCGGTGTCAATAGTATTTCAGGAACGATACCGACTTTTGTTTTCGCCCTGTTTCAAATGACCTTTGCCGGAATTACCGTGGCACTGGTCCTGGGGTCGATTGTGGATCGTTTTTACGATTCTCTGGATCACTTTTGTTTATTCGCCCCTTGCCCACTGGGTTTGGGGAGGCGGGTGGATGGCTAAAATGGGAGCCCTTGATTTTGCCGGCGGGACCGTCGTTCATATCAATGCCGGAGTCGCCGGTCTTGTTCTTTCCCTGGTTCTGGGGAAGCGGATCGGATATGGAAAAGAAGCGATGTTCCCGTCCAGTATCGCCTTAACCGCACTGGGCTCTTCCATGCTCTGGTTCGGATGGTTCGGATTTAATGCCGGAAGCCAACTGGCTGCGGACGGGGTTGCAGGATCGGCATTTCTGGTCACGAACACATCGGCTGCAACCGGTGCGCTGGCCTGGATGTCCGTGGAATGGATCGTGAATAAAAAACCGACGGTTCTGGGGATCGCTTCAGGGATTGTCGCCGGACTGGTGGCCATTACTCCGGCTGCCGGATTCGTCAATCTCTTTGCCTCACTGATCATCGGAGCGACAGCCGGGTTTTTGGGATTTATTTCCGTGGCGAAGCTCAAGCATCGAATGGGGTATGACGATTCATTGGATGCCTTCGGCGTCCATGGGATATGCGGCATGTGGGGCGCTATTGCGACAGGGCTTTTTGCGGATCCGGCCATACTTGAAACCGGAAAAGGGCTTTTTTTCGGAAACCCGAAACAGCTCTGGATTCAATTGATTTCTGTTGCGGCCACGGCTGCTTTCACGCTGATTGCAACCCTTGTCATCATTATGGTCACACGGCTGATCACCGGTGGATTGAGAGTCGAAAAAGAAGATGAAATCCGGGGCCTTGACGGCACCATTCACGGTGAACGGGGTTTTGAAATCGTTTGAGAATCGAAAACATGCAACTTGTAAAAGGAGGGATTGATTTTCATGAAAAAAATTGAAGCCATTATCAAACCGTTTAAACTTGATGATGTGAAAGAGGCCTTAAATGAAATCGGTATCCGCGGGATGACCATATCTGAAGTCAAAGGGTACGGAAGACAAAAAGGCCATAAGGAAATTTATCGCGGCGCTGAATATGTCGTCGACTTTATACCGAAAATTAAAATTGAAATCGTTGTGGGATCTGATGTGGTGAATCAGGTCGTCGATAAGATCAGGGAAGCCGCAAATACCGGAAAGATCGGAGACGGAAAGATCTTTGTTTACAATATAGAACAAGCGATTCGGGTCCGGACCGGAGAGACCGGCGAAGACGCCATCTGATTCGAGAAGAGACCCTTGAATTCAAATAGAGTTGCCCGCATCCGAGCTGAAGAGACAGCTCATGAGGAATATTATTTCATAACGAATCACTTAAGGAGGATAATGTAAATGACAACACCGAAAGAAGTTTTGGAGATGGCAAAGAAAAAACAGGCAAAAGTCCTGGATCTGAGATTTATGGATTTTCCGGGACTCTGGCAGCATTTTACAGTCCCCATCGGCCAGTTGGAAGAGTCGTCGTTTGAAGACGGATTCGGCTTCGACGGCTCCAGCATTCGAGGATGGCAGCCCATCAATGCCAGCGATATGCTGGTCATTCCGGATCCCTCGACCGCCCGGATGGATCCCTTTTTCCAGGCTCCCACGCTGGTGATGATCTGCAACATTGTTGATCCCATTACCCGGGAATCTTACACCCGCGATCCGCGGTATATCGCCCTCAAGGCGGAAGCCTATCTGAAAAGCAGCGGAATCGGGGATACCGCTTATTTTGGTCCTGAAGCGGAGTTTTTCATTTTTGATGACATCCGCTTTGAATCCTCGAAAAACAAAGCGTTTTATGCCATCGATTCCGTTGAAGGGATCTGGAATTCGGGAAGAGAGGAGTGCCCCAACCTTGGATACAAGCCCCGGTTTAAAGAAGGATATTTTCCGGTTCCGCCCATGGATAAATTTCAGGATCTTCGAACCGAAATGCTTCTGACTCTGGAAGGGCTTGGAATTGAGATCGAAGCCCAGCACCATGAGGTGGCGACCGCCGGGCAGGCGGAGATCGATATGAAATTCAAGCCCCTGGTTGAAATGGCGGATCAGTTGATGTGGTTCAAATATGTCCTAAAAAATGTTGCTGTTCGCCATGGACATACCGTCACGTTCATGCCGAAACCCCTTTTTGAGGACAACGGGACCGGAATGCATTCACATATCAGCATCTGGAAAAAGGGAAAACCCCTCTTTGCAGGGGATAAGTACGCGGGGCTGTCTCAGATGGCACTCTGGGCCATCGGAGGTATTTTAAAACACTGCAAAGCCCTGTGCGCCATAACGAATCCGACGACCAATTCGTACAAGCGCCTGGTCCCGGGATTTGAAGCACCCGTGAATCTGGCTTACTCCAGTCGAAATCGAAGCGCCGCCATCCGGATCCCCATGTATTCTCCGTCCCCGAAAGCCAAGCGGATCGAATTCAGGACTCCGGATCCCTCCTGCAACGGATACCTGGCCTTTTCGGCCATGCTCATGGCGGTCATGGACGGTATTGAAAATAAAATCGATCCCGGAGATCCTCTGGATAAGAATATTTACGACCTTCCGGCAGAAGAGCTGGAGCATATCGAATCGGCTCCGGGATCTCTTGAGGACTCCCTGAAAGCATTGAAGGAAGACCATGCCTTTCTGCTTAAAGGAGATGTTTTTACTAAAGATGTGATCGATACCTGGATTGAATATAAAACAGCGAACGAAATCAATCCGGTCAGGCTTCGCCCCCACCCCTATGAATTTCAGCTCTATTTTGACATTTAAAAAATGCAGGGGGCGGTCCATGGAATGGCCGCCCCTCTCCCTATGGCAGGGTTCGGTAAGGAAAAATTCTGAAATCCGCAGAACCGGGAATCGCTACCGGTAATTCCGGTAGTCGATTCCATACCGGTTTGTCTTGTAGGTAAATTTCCGCACCGTGGTTTTCAGGATGGATGCAGCTTTGGTGATGTTGCCCCGGCTGTTTTTCAGGGAGTCGATCAGCATTTCTTTTTCCAGGGTTTCAACCGCCGCTTCCAGGCCCAGAGAAGGAAGGGTGCCGGATTCGGTTCCGGTCTGAAGCGTGGGAGGAAGATGATAACTGTGAATCACGCCCTCCTGACAAAGGAGTACGGCCCGCTCAATGCAATTTTCAAGCTCCCGGACATTTCCGGGCCAGTGGTACTGCATGAGCATGTCGATGGCCGGTGTCGAAAACCGGCGGATCTCTTTATGATTTTCCCGGGCATACTTTTCCAGAAAGTGATCGGCCAGAAGGAGGATATCGGTTTTTCGTTCCCTTAACGGCGGAAGATAGATGGGAAACACATTCAGTCGATAATAGAGATCCCCCCTGAAGGTTTCATCGTGAACCGCCTGCTCCAGATCTTTATTTGTGGCTGCAATGATGCGCACATCGGCTTTCAGAATTTTTTGTCCTCCGACCCGTTCGAATTCCTTCTCCTGCAGAACCCGAAGAAGTTTGACCTGGACATCCGGCCCAACAGACCCGATCTCGTCAAGGAACACGGTACCCTTTTCGGCAAGTTCGAATTTTCCCATCTGCCTTCGAATCGCGCCTGTAAACGCCCCTTTTTCATGGCCGAAAAGTTCACTTTCAATCAGGGTGATGGGCAGGGCGGCGCAGTTGACTTTGATGAAGGGATTTTTTGCCCGAAGACTGTTATAGTGAATGGAATTGGCTACAAGCTCTTTCCCGGTTCCGCTCTCCCCCCGGATCAAAACCGTGGCATTGCTCTGGGAGACCTGTGAGATCATCTGGAAGACCTCCCGCATCCGGCTGCTGTTCCCGATGATGTTTGTAAACCGGTATCGGTCCGTAAGTTCATTTCGAAGCCTGCGGTTTTCTTCTCTGAGTTGGTCTTTCTCAAGGCGGACGGTTTCCAGATTAATAACATGCTGGGCAACCATGGTCGCAACCACGGAGAGGAGTTTTTGGCCGTTTTTCAGCGAATAGTCAGGGTCATAGGAGTGATCGGCACTCAGTGCTCCGATAACCTGATTCCCTTTTTTGATGGGAACACAGATAAAGGAGAGTTCATGGTTCTGAAGCGATCTCCGGGAAGCGGTCCGATCGAGAAATTGGGGTTCTTCACTGATTTTGGGAATCACAAGGGCTTTTCCGGTCTGAATGACCTGTCCGGTGATCCCTTCTCCGGGCTTATATTTTCCGCGCTCCATGGCGGACTTGGAAAGACCATGAGCCACTTCAATGCTGATGACGTCTCTCAGGGGATCCAGGATGGAGATGGTCCCCCGGACCATATTCATCGAGTTGGACAGAATTTCCAAAACTCTATATAATGCCCGCCGAAGATCCTGCTGCTCGTGAAGCGCCTGGCTGATTTCATAAAGGAGCGTGATTTCCTGGATTCGTTCCATGCCGGTTCCGTTTTAAAAAATCGAAAGGGAAATTTTTAGTGAAAAGCAGAATAATACAAAAATGTAACACAGGGCAAATGAATTATCGACCTCCCTTGGATTTTTTCAAGAAAGCCGGGGTCCGGAAAAGGATCGGGAGGTCAAAAAATGGGAGGAAATTCCATGAAGCTTGACAGGAATACCGGGAATGATGAATCCGGCGGTGTGAATCGGAGATGTCTGCTGGGCGCCCACCTGTCGATTGCTGAAGGATTATCCGAAGCCCTTTACCGGGCAAAGAAGTATAATTGTACTGCACTTCAGATTTTTACAAAGAATGCGGTCACGTGGAAAGAACGGAACATCTCCGAGGAGGAGATTCATGCCTTTGACAAGGCACGGTCTGAAACCGGAATTGTTCAGATTGCATCCCATGCCGCCTATCTTCTCAATATTGCCTCAGAAGATAAGAAGAAGCGTCGAATATCCATTCATGGGCTGGCCCAGGAGCTGATCCGATCCGCCCGGCTTGAAATTCCTTATGTGGTCCTTCATCCGGGTTCGCACATGGGTTCCGGCGAAGAAGCGGGGATCCGGAATGTGGCGGACGGCGTGAATGATGTTTTAAAGGAAACCGATCCCTCCACCCCCCGGCTTCTTCTGGAGACAACTGCAGGACAGGGTTCCGGAATCGGATATGCGTTCGGTCAACTGGCCGATATGCTGAGCCGGATCAACACCCCGAACCGGGTCGGGATCTGTCTCGACACCTCCCACATCTTTGCCGCCGGATATGATATTCGGACTCAGGAGGCCTATGACAGAACCATGGAACATTTTTCAGATGTCATCGGATTTGATCGGCTTTATCTGATTCACCTCAATGATGCAAAAAAAGAGCTCGGCAGCCGTGTGGACCGTCATGAGCATATCGGAAAGGGATTTATCGGCCTGGAGGGATTTGCCCTGGTGATGAACGATCCCCGGTTCTGCATGATCCCGAAGATCATTGAGACGCCCAAGGGCGGGGCGGATATCGATTTTGACCGGATCAATCTGGACCGACTGATCGGGCTTCTCCGTTCATAAGCGTCAACGGGAAATCCTTTCAATGAGGAAGAAGATGTTGAACCTTGGATTATGGATTCTGGTGATATATATCGCATATGGGTGCCTTGCCTATTTCATGCAGCGGACAATTATTTTTCCCCGAATGCTGGCATTGACGGTTCCCCGGACGGAAAAGCTTCCTTCCGGAACCGAGCGGATCTGGATCGAATCTTCCTTTGGAAAGGTGGAGTCTTATTTAATCCTTCCGGAAAATCCCCAAGGGCCGGTGAAACGACCGATTCTGATGTTCGCCCACGGAAATGCCGAGCGCATCGATTTCTGGCCTGAGATTCTGAGACCGTTTACCCGGTTAGGAATCGGGGTCTTTCTGGTTGAATATCCGGGATACGGCCGGTCTGAAGGGAAGCCTTCTCAATCCGGTATTACCGAGACCTTTGAAAGAGCATACGATGTTCTGGCCGCAAGGCCGGATGTGGATCTGAAGCGGATCATCCTTTTTGGAAGATCCCTGGGCGGTGGCGTGGTTTGTGCGCTTGCCGAGCGGCGGCCCGTCAGTGGGCTAATCCTCATGTCCACATTCACCGGCATCCGGGCGTTTGCTCTCCGGTACCTGTTTCCGCCGTTTCTGGTTCGGGATCCTTTTGACAATCTGACGGCTGTTGGAAAATATCACGGACCCATACTGGTGATCCATGGGCGCCGTGATGAAGTCGTCCCTTTTCGCCACGGGGAAATCCTGCATCGGCATGCACGAAACAGCCGGCTGGTGGTCTATGACGCCGGCCACAATGATTGTCCTCCGGATTGGGATCAATTCTGGAAGGACGTGGAGCTTTTTTTAAGGGATTCCCGGATTATTTGAATTTGGACGCGGATTTCAAATAGGTTCGGGCGTCTTCATTTCCCAGCGTCGCGGCCTGGTTAAAATCCGCCATGGCTTTTTGGGATTCTTTCGCCAGCAGATAGGTCCTTCCACGGCCGTAATAATAGTCACCTTTTTCAGGATTCAATGCAATGGCCTTACTGAGAGATGAAAGGGCTTTTGAAACATCTCCCATCTCCTGATAGGCCAGTCCCAGGAAAAAATGAGCATCGCTGTTTTTAGGATATTTCCGGATTACTGTTTCGAAATGACCGGCTGCACCGGGGTAGTCCCCCTGCATGGAAGCAAGGATCCCCTTTTCAATCAAGAAGGCGGTCTCTTTTTCCTCATCAGAGCGAACCGGCCCGGCGTCTTTTGTTCCTTCAGGTTTGGAAACCGGAAATTCCTTGAAGTAGGCGATCATTTCCCGGATATCATCAGTTTTCATTGAAGCGCTGAACTTACCCATCCCTTTATCCGCATCAATGCTGATCTTGATTTTACCGAGCCGGGGAAGAGGATCCCTTGGAATGGAAGGTTTCGGGAGAAAGCCGGTCAGGGTCTGGATATAGGGCCCAAGATCATAATCCGCAGCGATGAG
>JBFMEI010000101.1:0-7558 GCA_040753295.1 Thermodesulfobacteriota bacterium
AAAAAATTGAAGATTCCTGTTTTATACTACATCAGTCCTCAGATCTGGGCATGGCGCCAGGGGCGTGCTGCAAAATTAAAAGAAGTGGTCGACCATCTTGCAGTCATCCTTCCATTTGAAGAGGAGTTTTACAAAAAATATGATATTCCCGTAACATTTGTGGGACATCCTCTCATGGACGACTTTTCTCCTTCAAGGAATCTGAAGCGAGATCCGGATCATGTTGACCGGAAGCTCATCGGCATGCTTCCCGGATCGCGACATCAGGAGGTGGAACGGCATCTTCCCATCATGCTTTGTGCGGCACGGATTCTTATAAACAAAAACCCCGACATTCAATTCCTGGTTTCGGTTGCTCATACGGTAGAGCAGAAGAGAGTCCGGACCATCATCGAGAAATATGGGAAGGAGATCCCGCTGACCCTGGCGGATAAAGGGGTTAAGTCTGTTTTTGAAAATGTCGATATGGTCTTGGCAACATCCGGGACCGTGACTCTGGAAGCCGCCATTCATGGGATTCCCGAATTGATTCTTTATCGGGTATCTCCGGTCAGTTACTGGTTCGGTAAAATGCTGATCAAGGTCAACCATATCGGATTGGCGAACTTAATCGCAGAAAAAGAAATCATTCCCGAATTCATTCAGAAACAGGCGACTCCGGACCGGATTGCCGAGGCATGTGATGCGCTGTTGAAGGACCCGAAGCGTTTGGAACGCATGAAAAAGGATTTTGAATCGGTTCGAAATAAACTCGGCGGGCCGGGCGCCTCGAATCGCACAGCTGATATTGCCGTTCGGTTAATGGGGATGAAAGAGACCGGGAGAGATCAAAAACAGGAGAATCGGAATCTCGAAAACGGACGTATCCGGCGTTAAAAATAGGGCTTTCGGAAAATAGGAGCATGAAAAAAATATCGATACTGGTTGTCAGAGATCGGCATAGACGCCTGATTTCATTGATCCGGGATCATTGGGGCCGGCTCTTCGCGGCAATGGGATGCATGCTGGTGATTGCCGCATCGACCGCCGTATCCGCATACCTGGTTAAACCGATCCTGGATGATATTTTTTTCAGCAAAAATCTTGAGATGCTGAAATTGATTCCTCCTCTTGTTGTTCTGATTTATTTCGTAAGAGGCCTCGGACATTATGGGCATGAGTATTTGATGAATCATGTAGGACAGAGCATCATCAAAAGGCTCAGAGACAGTCTTTTTGTCCATATTCAGGATCTGCCGATCTCCTTTTTCCAGAAAGAACGAACCGGCGCACTCATGTCTCGTATTACCAATGATGTGAATATCATCAAGTCGATGGTATCCACCGCGTTCACGAGTGCATTAAGAGACTGCTTCACCATCATCGGATTGACCGTCGTCATCTTTCACCGGGACTGGAAACTGGCTGCATACGCGATTGTCATTCTGCCGATTGCTTTCTATCCGATCGTTGAATTCGGAAGACGCGTTCGACGGGTCTCCACCGGGTGTCAGGAAGCCATGGCGGATCTCAGTTCCTTTTTACACGAGACATTTGTGGGGAATAAGATCATCAAGGCATTTGGAATGGAATCCTACGAGAAGAAGCGGTTTTTTGAAAAGACGGCAACTCTTTTCCGCCTGGAAATGAAAGCCGTTATTGCCCGTTCCCTTTCTTCTCCGATTATGGAATTTCTGGGAGGTCTCGGGATCGCTTTTATCATCGGATATGGCGGATATCGGGTCATTACCGGAACATCGACTCCAGGAACATTTTTTTCCTTCATGGCTGCCGTGCTGATGCTGTATGACCCTGTGAAAAAATTAAGCGCTCTGAATAATTCCATACAGGAGGGATTGGCCGCGGCGGACCGGATTTTCGATATCATCGAAAGAAAATCGGATATTCCAGAAGATCCGTCGGCACTTCCCATCGAATCCGGTTCTCACTCCGTGGTTTTTCAGAATGTTTTTTTTAAATATGATGAAGAGATGGTTCTCAGTGATATCAATTTGACAGTCAATGCCGGAGAGATCCTGGCGATCGTCGGAACAAGCGGAAGCGGAAAGACCACTTTGGTGAACCTGATCCCGCGATTTTTTGATGTGGATCAGGGCGCCATTTTTGTTGATGGAAAAGATATCCGGAAAATTCAACTCCCTTCCCTTCGAAAACAGATCGCCATTGTCACTCAGGATTCGATCCTGTTTAATGAATCGATTCGGGATAACATTTCATACGGGAATCCGAAAGCATCGGAGGAGGCGATTGCTGAGGCGGCAAAAGCCGCTTATGCCTATGATTTTATTCTCGGGTTTCCGGCTGGATTCAACACCCGCATCGGAGAACTGGGGTCACGATTAAGTGGAGGCGAGAGACAGAGAATTTGCATCGCCCGGGCGCTTTTAAAGGATGCTCCGATTCTGATCCTCGATGAGGCAACCTCATCCCTGGATGCCGAGTCCGAGATGCTCGTTCAAAAAGCGATTGAAAACCTGATGAAAGGTCGAACCACTTTTGTGATCGCGCACCGGCTCTCGACAATCAGCTATTCCAATCGGATTATCGTGGTTTCAAACGGTCGCATTGTGGAAGAAGGGACTCATGAGTTCCTCATGACCAAAAACGGCGAATACTGCAAACTCTATCAGATGCAATTTTCAAACAACAGCGAATAATCCGTCTATTTCTCTATCATGGCATCGAACACCCCAATCCCTCAATCGAACGGAAAAAATTCATCTGTTATGAAATTCTGGTCGAAATTCTCGATTCTCTTTTTTTCGGTCCTGATCTGTTGCGGATTTCTTTTTTTCTTTTTTCCACAAATTGATATTAAATTCAGCGCTTATTTTTATGACCCGCCCGGCGGGTTTTATTTAAAGAATCATCCGGTCTGCCAATTCATCTATCGGTCTGTAGAAATTATCGCCGTCGCCTTGTCCGTCGGGCTCCCTGTGCTCCTGCTGATTTCAGTGATCTTTAAAACCAAATTCACATCCGAATTCCGAAAGAAGATGGTATATCTCATTATGGCATTGATGCTGGGTCCCGGATTATTGGTGAATCTGATTTTCAAGGAACACTGGGGAAGGGCGAGGCCGGACCACATCGAACAATTTGGAGGAAGCAATCGATTTACCCCCGCCTTTGTGATATCCCGGGAATGCGATCGGAACTGCTCTTTCGTGAGCGGGCATGCATCCGTAGGGTTTTATTTGGTTTCGGCCGCATTCCTTTTGAAAAAGAATCGAAAAAAAGGACTGGTCTTTGCCGTCGCCTATGGATTTATTATCGGCCTGGTACGAATTGTTCAGGGAAGCCACTTTATCAGTGATGTTATTTTCTCTTTCTTTTTCGTTTTTATGGTTTCAAACGGACTGTACTTCCTGATGTTTCATGCAAAAAAACCGCCTCTGCCGGATCCACATCGGCGAAATCATAACTTCCTGTCGAAATGAAAAACCTGAAGAAGAAAGTGGAATAGCCCGGACGATATGAAATTATCCATTATTATACCTGCCTATAATGAAGAAGACCGAATCATCGTGACCCTCCGGGAAACAGTCTCGTATCTTTCCGGAAAGAATTATGACAGCGAGATAATCGTAGTAAGCGATGGAAGTGTGGACCATACACGGGAAACGGTTGAGGAAATGGCCTTGTTTTCAAAGATTCCTCTCAAGATCCTGGAATATCACCCCAACCGCGGAAAGGGATATGCGGTTCGATTCGGTATGCTGGAAGGAAGAGGTCAGATCATCATGTTCATGGATGCGGACTATGCCGTTCCGGTCTCCGAAGTTGAAAAAGGGATCCGGCTGATCGAGGAAGGATGCGATGCCGCGATCGGGTCCCGGGCGCTTGAAGGATCACGGGTCATTACCAGACAGAATCTTTTCCGAGAAATATCCGCCAGAATATACACAATTGTCCAGAACCGGTATCTGGGGATTTTCTACCGGGACACCCAGTGCGGGTTCAAATTATTCACCCGGCATGCCGCTTACACTCTTTTCAGCATCCAGCGTTTGGAGAGTGTCATTTTCGACCCTGAAATTCTATGGCTTGCGAAAAAGGCCGGATTTCACGTGGCTGAGTTTCCGGTGGAATGGCGCCACATTTCCAATTCCAGAATACGGTATGACTCGATTAAAAAGTCCATATTCGTTTTTCAGGAGCTTTTTCGTATTAAAAGACTTCATTCCACCAGCCTGACCGGCTGACTTCATCATCTGATTGCTCGAACATCATCTGTGGAAGGAGGAATCCATCTCAGCCCGCCTTTAAATCCGTAACATCGATAGAGATAAAAGGTTTTGACCAGTCGTTTTGTATCAGAACCTGACTCGATATAGATGTTGAGCGGCCGTGGGGGATCGACCTGTTTGAAAATTTGGTTCAGCTGTTTTAAATGAGCGACAGGATCATACGTTACGCCGACGCCATCCCATCCTGTTAATTCATCGTCTTTCCACCAGTAATCATAGACATTGGGTCTTCCCCATCGATTAATAGAGACGGTCATCGGCTGTCCCGGGGAATAGAAAGCCAGTTGACTGGCCTCCTGATAGTGGAGCCCGAAGAGGAATGTGTTTTCAGGACGGGGCATCTCTTTCTTGAGTTCATGGGATTTTTTTCCAAGTTCGATCCATCCTTTCACTTCTCCGGAAATGCGATCGAGTTTCACCGGAACGGGAAGGATCGGATATACGGCATGAAGAAATATCAGGGCCGTGATCAGATATGCCGACATCAGCGACCAGGGCCAGAGCCGCTGCCCCCAGTTGGGGCCTTTATCTCTGAAGGTAGCCTTGATTCTCCTTCCAAAAAAGGAGGCGGCAAGAATGGATGCCGTGATATAGCCGGCACCTGCCCAGTTCCCATAAATCCTCGTATGAAGACTCAGAAACAGAAATCCCAGGACCATTGGGAAAGACGTAAAAAACAGAAAGCGGTATATCCATTTTTTCCCCCAGGGCGGTGGATTAAGAACACCGTACCATCCCATGATAACCAAAATAAAGACCAGCGGGGTCAGGAGTCCGGCTTGTGTGGCGACGAATTCTCCGAAGAATCTTAAATTCCAGGTTAGCGCATTATCAATACCGCCGATATGAGCAACATGGCGTATGGAATTCCAGTTGTTTTCCGCATTCCACCGGATAACCGGCGCAAAAAGAAATAATCCGAAAATAACCGCAGTATAAGGTCGGACAGAGGCAAGCCGTTTCCGGTGGGTCCCTGACACTATTCCAAACAGAAGCGCACAGGGTAAAAAAAGAATCATGCTGAATTTGCTCAGCATTCCAAATCCGAACCATGCTCCGCTTTTTAACCACTGAGACCAGCTTCCGTCCTCATAGGCTCTGGCAGTATGATAAGCGGCTCCTGCCCATCCAAGGGCCTGGACGGCATCCGGAGTGGCCAGAAGGCTTCCCACGTTAAACAGAAGAACGCTTTGACTCAGGAGAGAAGTATGCCAGGCGGCTCTGGCATCGATCCAGCGGGCCGCGATCCTGAGGAGATAGGCGGATACAAAAGCCATTGCGAGAAGAGAAGGGAAACGGACCGCCAGCTCGGTATGCCCGAAAAAGGATGTGGAGAGCCGGATCAGCCATGCAATCATAGGGGCCTGATCATGATATCCCCAGGCTAGATGGCGGCTCCACTGCCAATAATTGGCTTCGTCAGGAACCAGTGAAAAAGCTCCGCTGAAAATGACGCGAAGCCCGAAACAGACGGCAAGCCAGACCCACGCACCCCGGAGATATGTATTTCTCTGCTGCCATTCCATAAAG
Organism: Thermodesulfobacteriota bacterium; assembly: GCA_040753295.1. GTDB lineage: Bacteria > Desulfobacterota > Desulfobacteria > Desulfobacterales > UBA2156 > RBG-13-49-15. The sequence continues at coordinate 5,781 of JBFMEI010000101.1, forward strand.
GTCAATTAATGGGTGAAAGTGGTAAAGTCAAGAAGATACCCGGCATCTGCCCGATGGATATCGACAGCCCTTGCAAAAACAGGATCTTCAGAAAAGGCTATCATATTGACATCTATTAAGCTTATCAATAGGATAAAGCGTTTAAACATACAATGAATTTCCATCTGAAAGATTCAGGTTCTGTAAAAGTATTGAAAAGAGTACCCCAATCAACATGAAGATCAAGGCCAATACCATTATCAATCGATATATTTTCCGGGGGATGCTTCCACCGTTTGCCATCAACCTTGTTTTTTTGACCTTTATATTTTTGATGACCCAGATACTGGAAATTACAAATTTTATCGTGAATCACAAAGTCAGCATGGTGACGGTCGGTCGAATGGTGATCTACACCATGCCCTTTTTTCTGGAATTTGTTATCCCCATGTCAGTAATGATGGCTGTTCTTCTGACTTTTCTCCGGTTGTCCGGCGATAACGAAATCGTGGCTTTGAAGGCGGGAGGGATCAGTATTTACCGGCTCCTTTTCCCCGTGGCCGTGTTCTGTTGTTTGGGAAGCCTGCTCACGGGATTCATGGCCATCTATGGATTGCCGTGGGGAAGATCGTCCTTCAAGACGCTTGCCATCGAAGTCGCAACAGCCAATATCGACATCGGAATCAAGGAGCGGACATTTAATGATACCTTTGAAGGAGTCGTCCTTTACGTCAATCAGGCGGATATCAAGAACAGAACGCTTGTCGACATATTTATCGAAGATCAGAGAAAGGAGAACATCGTCAGTACCGTCGTGGCGCCGGTCGGAATTCTGATGGGGGATTCGAAAGACCAATCCGTTCATTTAAGATTGAAAAACGGAACGGTCAACCAGGTCAATTTGAAAAACAAGGCCGTCCATTTCATCCGCTTCGATACCTACGACATTTCGATGAATTTAAAAAAGATGAGCCCTGTCGCCCATGAATCCGAAAAAGACGAAGAGGAGATGAGTCTTTCAGAACTGAATCAGTATCTGAATAACGCCAGGAGCAAAAACGATCAGTATTATCTGGCATTGATGGAATATCATAAAAAATTTTCGTTGCCCGTGGCGTGTATTGCATTGGGACTCTTAGGAGTCCCGTTGGGCATCCAGTCCAAATCTTCAAAGCGGTCATTCGGAATCGTTCTGGGATTGATTTTCTTTTTAATCTATTATCTCATGCTGTCGGCAGGATGGGTTTTTGGAGAAAACGGAGAGTATCCACCTGTGATCGGAATGTGGGTTCCCAATCTGGTAATGGGAGGGATCGCCGTCTTTCTTGTAATCCGGACCGCCAATGAAAAACCGGTGAATCTGGACCCCCTTTTTTATCTGATAAAACGATCGGCAAATCCATTCCGAAGGATTACCGCCGGAAAGGTCTGACATGCCGACTCTATACAAATATCTTGTCAAAGAGATCCTGAAATTTTTTTGCATCATTCTTGCCTCAGTGATCGTGATTTACCTGGCCGTTGATTTTTTCGAAAAAATCGATGATTTCATCGAGGTCGGGCTCCCTTCAGATCGGGCTCTTTCCTATTTTATGCTGAAGATACCGTTTATTATCGCTCAAATCATGCCGGTCGGGATCCTTCTCTCGGTATTGGTGGTATTCGGACTTATGAACAGAAACAATGAGATGATGGCATTACGGGCAAGCGGGATCAGCGCTCGTTACCTCATGGTGCCGGTTCTCTTAAAATCGGTTTTTTTTACCGTTCTCCTATTTTTCATTGCTGAAGAAATCGTC
>JBFMEI010000102.1:0-7535 GCA_040753295.1 Thermodesulfobacteriota bacterium
TCATCATAATTTTCTGGATCTTGAGAATGCCTTCAGCCAGGGCTTCGGTCCGGGGAGGACATCCGGCGATATATAGATCCACCGGAATTACTTTATCGATTCCCTTCAAAACCGAATAACTTCTTTGAAAAAGCCCGCCGCAATTGGCACAGCTTCCCATTGAGATTACGTATTTGGGTTCAGCCATCTGATGATACAGAAGCTGAATCCGCTCAGCCATTTTATAGGTTACGGTTCCTGCGACAATCATCAGGTCAGACTGCCGCGGTGTGGCTCTAAAAACGGCTCCGAACCGGTCGAGATCGGTCCGGGGGCCGCCGGTCTGCATGAGCTCGATGGCGCAGCACGCGGTTCCGAAGAGCAGGTACCATATTGAAGACTTCCTCATCCAGTTGAGAACGGCATCGATGGACGAAACGATCATTCCCGTCTCAATAATAGTAGTATTTTCTCTCATCTTCCTTCAGAGGGGAAGCATGCCCCAATTTTTTGATCCATCGAATATCCCTGTTCCGCCATACATAGGCCAACGCCAGCATAAGGATAAGAATAAAAACGGCTATTTCCACAAAGGCAGAGACTCCGCGGTGTTCGGTAATCCATTTTCTGAAGACAACAAAGACCGGGATGGTCAGCGCGATTTCAACATCAAAGACGATGAACGTTAACGCGAGTATGTAAAACCGGGGATTGAAATTAAACCAGGCTTCTCCGATCGGACGCTCTCCACACTCATAGATTGTTGATTTTTCCTGATCAACAATTTTTGCTCTGAGCAGGGATCCTGCCGTAAGGGCGACAAAGACAAAAATCAACGCCAGGATCAAAAAAGCCAGGACCGTGGCGAAATGAAATAACACACCGTTTCCTTTTCAATTCATTCGGTCGGATCAGCTTTCTCTTGGCCCGGGGGTCGGGTGAAGTTGATCAAACCACTGATGAAAATCGGACATGAGAACATCATATCGTTGTTTCACTCCGGTGTACATTTCAGCATTTCGAATAATTAAGGCACACTGATCCCCGATGGTCTCCATGAGATGGATTTCGTCTTCTGAAAATACAAAAGGGAACCGGCTGTAAATCCTCAATACGCCAAGAGGGTGCTTGTGAACCATCAGTGGAACGCTTAAAATCGAGTTGATCTGTTCTTTCCGGGCTGCATCCGGATATTGAAGCTTCGGATTGTTCGGTGCGTCATAGATGACGATTGACTTTCCGGTCAGGGTTTCGGCTATGCTCTTGTCGGCATCGACCGGTCCTTTGTCCAGGTAATCCCGGCTCATGCCGTAGGAAGCCCTTAATTCCAGCTTGCTCCGGTCGCTGTTCAGCAGCCGTATGGTGCTCCCTTTCACCCGCATCTCTTCAGTGACGACTTTGACGATGGAGTTCAACACGGCATTGATGTCCAGAGAGGATCGAACGGTCTCGATCACCCGTTTTAAAATTCCCTTAAAAATCGAGTGCAGAATCGCGCTTGCTGAGAATGAAGCTACGATCTGAAGAATTTCCAGCTCATCGGCCGTAAATGTCCTTCTTTCAGCGGACGAAAGTCTCACGGTACCGATGACTCGATCCCGGCTTGAAAGCGGAATCGTAAGCAAAGAGACGATCCCCTCTTCCGCATGGGCCCGGGGATGCTGAATTCTCGGATCATGAGAAGCATCATCAATCAGAACGATTTTTCCTTCCAAACCCTCTGAAATACTTTTTTCAGGATCCAGGGAACCGGGTTGAAAGATCTGCCTGAATTTTTCACTCAATCCATAGGAAGCGATGTAGTCCAATGTTTTTCGATCCCGGCCGACCAGAAGAAAATGGCACCCCTTTAACGCAAGATTCTCCACGATGGATTTGCTGATCGTTTCCAGAAGTTCCTTCGTTTCCATGGGAGAATTGAAGGCGCTCCCGATCTCTTGAAAGATTTTTAAATAATGTTTCGCGATCATTTCCCGGTCTACCCCGCCCCTCGGTTTCTGCGTCGCACAAAGCCGGTGCTTCAGGAGAATTCATCGCAAGAGGAAATGGAAGTGAAAAAATAACAGAATCGTTTTGAGATTTCAGATGAATTGAATTCCGTTTAAGCTCTTTTTCATGTAAATGCAAGTGAAAATCATGAAAAGCAGCAATTTCCAACGACGGGTTGTTGAAGGCCGCAGTTCCGCCTCAACTGAATGACCGGGAATTATCCATTCCCGGCTCCAAGGCGCTCATCCCAGATTTCAGCCACCCGGCGACGCAGTCCTGAAAATCGCTCAATCCCTATCCGGCTTGACTTTTCTCTTAGATTCAGACGGTGAACGGTTGACCGGTAAATCAGATAAGACTTTCTGAGAAAAAAAGCGGTTTCTTCTTCAATGACACCGGTTTCGCTCAAAGATTGAAGAATTCTGACATTGTCCGTCCATCGGATCAAGTCCGGATATTCGCTTGCTTTAAGAAGTACCAGGTATTGAACCAGAAATTCGATATCTACGATTCCCCCTCTTCCCTGCTTAAGATCAAATTCTCCGGCATCTTCTTTAAGATGTTCCTTTCGCATCCGCTCCCGCATCTCCCTGACCGCAGACTGAAGCTTGTGGCCATCTCTGGGGTGTGTCAAAACTTCCCGACGAATCGCTTGAAACCGCTCAGCCAGTCGAAGGTCTCCACCGATGGGCCTTGCCCGAATCAACGCCTGATGCTCCCATGTCCATGCTTCCTGAATCTGGTAATCTCTGAATGCTTCGATATGACTCACCAGGATCCCGCCGCTTCCGCTGGGTCGAAGCCTCATATCGGCTTCATAAAGGGTTCCGGCAGAAGAGCGGGATGTCAGGATGTGAACCACGCGTTGACCGAGCCGGGCAAAAAATTGAGCGTTATCGATGGGTCGGGTTCCTCCGACGGTCGGGCCTTCGATTCCGGCATGGAGAAAAACCAGATCCAGGTCGGATTTATACCCCAGCTCCAGCCCTCCGAGCTTACCGTAAGCAACCATGGCAAACCCCTTTTCACAGGAGCGCCCGCCAAGCCGGCATTGGGGAATTCCATGCCTTTCGACCAGATGCCCCCATGACAGATCAAGGACTTCTTCCAGAATCGCCTCGGCAATTCCGGAGAGATGATCGCTGACCTTCATGAGGGGAAGAACCCCGGTGATGTCGGATGCCGCCACTCGAAGGGTATTGACCTGTTTGAATACACACAGTTCTTCGAGTTGATATTCGAGCTCTCGGGTGTTTAACCGTGCCATCCGCCCCTTCAGGTCTCCTTTAAGAGTCTCAATTTTTGGAGGTGCGTAAAGGGTTCTTTCATCAAGAAGTTCATCCAAAAGGACCGGATGGCTTGAAAGGAAGGAGGCAATCCAAGGGCTTACCGTCACCAGCCTGACCAGATGGGAGAGGGCAGCAGGGTTTTCCAACAATAATGCCAGATAGCTGGTGCGACGCTGGATGGTTTTAATCAGATCCAGGATATGTCCCAGCGCTCTTTCCGGCTCTTCGGATTTTCCGGCCTGTCTCAACACCAGCGGCATTAATCGATCAAGCCGCATCCTCCCTTCAGGGCTGAGCGCTCGAGTCGCCGGATCTTCTCTGAGCGCATTCAACTGCTTCACCGTCGCTTCAGGATCACTAAAACCTGCAAAACGAAGCACCTTTACCGCTTCCTCATGGCCGATTAAGAGCTGCCAGACGCCTGACAGATCGGAAAGGAGCCGCTCCTCCCGGGATTTTCCCGTGGATATCGGTCTTGACGCTTCTTCTTTCAACAAACCCTGGAAATGCCGGTGTACGATTTTCATATGCTTTTCAAGGGATTGAGCGAATCCGTTCCAATCGTCAAATCCCATGGAAGCGCTCAGCCTGAGCCTATCCTCAGTTGCTTGGGGAAGATGGTGTGTCTGCTGGTCGGAAAATTCCTGAAGCCGGTTTTCGGCATTTCGAAGAAACAGATAGGCGTCTTTAAGTTCTTCAAAGGTCTGCGCGGGAATATACCCTTTTGTATTCAATCGCTCCAATACCTTCAGAATACTGCGCTCCTGAAGCATCGGTTCAACCCCTCCACGAATCAGTTGAAAGATCTGACCGAAAAATTCAATTTCCCGAATGCCGCCCGGCCCCAGCTTAATATCCTCTTTAACCTTTCGCCTCCTGAGCTCCATGGATATTTTCCGCTTCATTTCCCTCAGTGATTCGATGGTGCCATAGTCAAGATATCGTCTGTAGACGAATGGATTAAGCCTTTTCAGGAGCGTTTCACCGGCGCCATGATCCCGGGGGGCAACGATTCTTGCCTTGATCCAGGCGTACCGCTCCCACTCTCTTCCCTGGCTCTGGTAATACTGCTCCATTCCGTCATAACTCATGACAATAGGGCCGCTATCACCGTCGGGTCGCAGCCGGGTATCCACCCGGAAAACGATCCCCTCCGCGGTTGGTGACCCCAGGATCTTGATGAGCTTTCGACAGAGGCGGCTAAAAAATTCTTCATGACTTATGGATTTTCGCGCTCCCCGGGTTTTACCGGGTTCAGGGTAGGCAAAAATCAGATCCACATCCGAAGAAAAATTAAGCTCTTCACCTCCGAGCTTTCCCATGGCGACCACGCAAAGAGTCTGAGGATCGCCTGAGTCGCTTTCCGGGACGCCATGCTCGGCAGATTCCCATTGATACAGGATGCGGCTCGCTTCTCCGATTGCCGCATCTGCGAACCGGGTCAAATCCGCTGCGGTTTGATAAAAATCCGACAATCCGGAAAGATCTCTCCATGCAATGCGTACCATTTCACGGCATCGCATCCGCCGGAGCGATATCATCAATTCAGCTTCATCGGTAATACCGGAACAAAGATGTCGCATCCGTTTCAAATAAAGAGGTTCCGGATAGGAGGTTTCCAGATCCCCGGACATGAGAAGATCTTCCAGCAGTTTCGGATTTCGGATGGCGGTTTTAAAAATAAATTCACTGAAAGTAAAAACTCTTTTGGCGGAATCGACAACCCGCTTTGCCGTGGGAACTCGAACTCCAGCCTCATGGGCTGCATTCATAAATCTCTTCCATCGATTTGTACTTTCCGACAAAAGAGCTTCTGGAAAATGGATGGGGGTGTGCATGGGTCGGCTCCGGACTTTTAACAAATTTAAAAATACCTCTTGACAAATAAACCAAGAGAAGGTAATTTAGCAAGCACCATCGTGCACGAAGATGTGCACCGTGGTATGATCTAATACAAAATTTAAAAATATTTCCGTAGACGAAGACGTCTGAATCCCATCGAAGGGAGTCAGGCGTCTTTTTTTTTCTTTTTCCCGACTGAAAAAGGGAAAAAGGGGGGCTGCCCGAAGGTTGGTCTAAAAGGAGAAAAACGGCAAGGTGTCATCAACTCCCACAATAACGATTTTTTTCTGTGTTAATCTCTTTCCCGATGAAGGGGCTTTTTCAGATGCGATCGGAAAGCCCTGCCGGCTCAAATCTGTGCCGATGCCCTGTTCCGGCATGGTTAAAGACATCTATCTCCTCAAAGCATTCGAATCCGGTTCCGACGCCGTGCTGGTGATGACCTGCCCTTTAGGATTGTGCCGCCACGGGGAAGGGAATCTGCGTGCGTTAAAACGCGTGGGATTTGTAAAAACAATTCTCAATGAAATCGGATTTGAAGAATTTCGGTTGAATATCATTCATATCCCTTCCGGGGATAAAAAGCAGGCCCATCGCGCCATTGAAAATATCCTTTCAGAATTGGCGGTTTCAGAAAAAATTCCGCTTGATGGCCGCAGCCGGCAGGTTAAACCGTAATGATGAAACACCGGGATATTTTATCCCGGATGTGGATAAAGGAATAATGGAGGGGGAAACTCATGATCGTGGGTGAACAGAAATCCTTGATGGAGATCCGGAACCTGGTTTTACCGTATCCGAAGCTCCTCATTTTGGGATGCGGAACCTGTGTGAAAACCTGCTTTGCCGGCGGAGAAGACGAAGTTGCGGTTTTAGGATCCGCGCTAAGACTATTATTTGCCCGAGAAAATAACACGATTCGGATCGAAGAATTGACCGTGGAACGACAATGCGAAAACGAGTTCATCAGCGAAGCCGCCTCCAGAGCCTCTGATGCGGATGCAGTCCTTTCCCTGGCTTGCGGCGCCGGGGTTCAGGCCCTGGCGCAACGGTTCCCGAAAACACCGGTCCTACCGGGAATCAATACCACATTTCTCGGAATTTTGGAAAAACAAGGGGTTTTCACGGAGCAATGCTCAGGATGCGGAGATTGTCAGCTCGAGACTTTCGGCGGCATTTGTCCCTATACCCGATGCGCAAAAAAGCTCCAGAACGGACCCTGTGGAGGTTCCCGAGGGGGCAGGTGTGAAGTGAACGCCGATGTGGCGTGCGCCTGGCATCTGATCATTGAACGACTTACCGCCCTGGGAGAGATCAGCCGGCTGAAAACCTATATTCCTCCAAAAAGCTGGAAAAACGCAGGATCCGGGGGTCCGAGAAAACTTGTCAGAGAGGATCACATGATATGAATCTTCAGTCGATCAGCCACCTTCAGCAAGTCCTGGAAAAAGGGGATTTTACCGTAACCGCCGAATGTGGTCCGCCAAGAGGGGCGGATCCCGAGATCATTCGAAAAAAAGGTCGTGTGCTGAAGGGATACGTGGATGCGATCAACGTCACCGATAATCAGACGGCGATTGTTCGAATGTCGAGCATCGCCTCATGTGTGCACTTAAGGAATATGGGGATCGAGCCGGTCATGCAGATGGTCACCCGGGACCGGAACCGGATCTCCCTGCAGTCGGATATTCTGGGAGCCTATTCTCTTGGGATCAGAAACATCCTGTGCCTCACCGGAGATCATCAGTCTTTTGGGAGCGAGCCTGACGCCATGGGAGTATTTGATATCGACTCCATGAATTTGATCCGAACGGTCCGAACCATGCGGGAAGAAGGAAAGGACTTGGGAGGGTTTGCATTAAAATCATCGCCGAGAATGTTTATCGGCGCGGCCGCCAATCCCTTTGCCGACCCTCTTGAGTTCCGCGTGGTGCGACTGGCAAAAAAGATCGATGCAGGGGCTGATTTCATTCAGACCCAATCTGTCTATAACATCCGCCGATTTAAAAAATGGATGGAATTGGTCCGAAATGAGGGACTTGATGAAAAGACGTTCATCCTTGCCGGAGTCACTCCGCTTAAAAGCGCGGGGATGGCGAATTACATGTCCCGGAAAGTGGCCGGCATGGATATTCCCGAGGAGATTATCCGTCGAATGGAAGGCGTTTCCAAAGAGCGGGCTTCCGAAGAGGGGATTGCCATCTGTCTGGAAACCATCAGCGCACTCAAGGAAATCGGCGGGATTAGAGGAATTCATCTCATGGCCATCGAATGGGAAGAGAAGATCCCTGAAATTGTCAGGCAGGCAGGGCTTTTCCCAAGACCTGAGATTCCGGCAATTCCATCTTTAGAGGAAAAGGCCGATTTGCCGGTCTGAACAAAAGGCTCTGTTGAATACCCAACCCTATAATCATCTCAGGAGGAGATGACGGATGC
>JBFMEI010000103.1:0-7482 GCA_040753295.1 Thermodesulfobacteriota bacterium
CATGATCTTTGACTTCATGATCCCTCGGCATCCAGTTTAAACTCATAACGTCTTCCTCCTTTTGTTGATAGGGTTGGGTTTTGGATTAATTCAAACGGCAAACCGCCGCTTTTCCCTGTTTCTTACCTGAATCTTGCACACGTTTGCGGTTTTCTGCTGCAAGGCATTTAAGGGTGCTGCCATAGTCTACTATTGCAAACCCTTAATAACGCAGCAGGTGGAAGCCCCAAGCGTGCCCGCAGGGTGAAAATTTATGAGAATAAATGAAATGCATCCATTTTTACCCATTGGGTATTATTGGTGTTGTGCTAAATTGGCTCCAAATCCTTTTGTATTATATTTCAACTCTGTTTCTCATAAATTTTCATGCAGGATTCAGGTATTAAAAATCCGGAGTCAGCACAATCCGCCGGTCCGGAGAGGATTTGTGTGCCTCCTCAAAGGTTTCGGCAATGGAGCTCATGGGCCGGGTCTGAACAAACGCTTCGATATTGATCTTATTTTTCAATACCATATCCAGAACAATGGGATAATATTCCGGAAGGCATCCCCAGGTTCCCAGAATATCCGCATCAAAAGCCATGAGCCGGCCGAACATGAATTCGACTTTTCCAAGCCCGAATCCCACGACCACGAGCTTCCCGACAAATCCGAGGAGAGAAAGGGCGATCTCCTGGCCTCCTTTGGCACCGGTGACCTCAAAAATCTTCCATCCGAAACCCGGCAAGCCATTCTTTTTGCAGATTCCCTTGAATTCATCTGAAATCGCTTTGGCGTCCTTGTCACCGGAATTGATCACCGCATCCGTCCCAAAGTTCATGGACCGGTTTAACCGCTCCTGATTTCTGGCGATTCCCACCACAAAATTCGCTCCGAGCGCTTTAGCCGTCTGGCCCATATACTGGCCGACGCCGCCGGTAATCCCGATGACCACCACGTTATCTCCGGGTTGAAGATCCGCTCTTTTAGCCGCCTGGTAGGGGGTTGTAGCGGCATCGGCGACAACCGCAAGATGAGACAAGGGGATGGTTCCCCGGTTTTTGACTTCGCACAAGTCAATGCTTGGAACCGGGATGTGGCTCGAAAAACCTCCGTAAATCCCCAGGCTGTTCCCCGGCATTTTCTGAGCCAGGCATCGGTTTCCTCTTCCGGTCTTACAGAGAATGCACTTCCGGCAGGGCATGACCGCCGGAATGATGACCTCTTTTCCGATCCATGCCTTGTCTCCGGCCACGACGGTGCCTGAAATCTCATGCCCCAGTGTCAAGGGGGGTTTTGAAACCGTGGGGACTCCGTCGTAAAAATACCCCAGGTCCGTATGACACACACCGCACCCGGCAACTTCCACAAGGACTTCGCCTTCTTTCAACTCCGGAACCGGGATCTCCTTTTTTTCAAGCTTCCCTTTGATCTTTTCCTTGGTCTCCTTGTTGAAAGATGTGGGTTGAACCATCTGCCAGGTCATGATTTTGTCAGGAACTCCTGCCATAATATTCCTCCTTCAATAAATAGTGGGGTTTAGTGATGCTCTATTTAGGCCTAAGAAAATCGATTCGGATGGGATTTGATTTCAGGGTTATCATTAACCGATTCAATTCAAATTTCCCAAACTTCCCTCATGAACATGCCTGATCGGCTGACTTTGAAATTATAGCTATATTGTAACTAATTCAATGTCAACAATTTTTTAAAATCAGGGATCATCCGATGCCGTTCTCAAAACAAGGTATCATGATATTTAACCCTTGACTCATTTTTGTTGTAGCTGTAATGTAGCTTCAAATTTGAATTCCACCCAAGGAGGAACGGATGATTTTAAAAGATATGACAGCCATTGTCACCGGCGGGTCCCAGGGGATCGGAACCGCCATTTCCCTTGAAATGGCCAGGGAAGGGGCCAATATCTGCCTGACTTACCGGAAGCACGAAAATGAGGCCCTTGCCGTAAGGGATCAGATTGTGGGGATGGGACGGAAGGCCATTGCGGTGAAATGCGATATCGCATCTTTTACCGAAGCGGAGCAGACCGTCAAGGCGGCTCTTGAGGCCTTTCATCGTGTGGATGTCCTGGTCAACAACGCCGGCATGAACTGGGATGGTGTCTCCTGGAAAATGACGGAAGAACAATGGGACAGGGTCATCGAAGTCAACCTGAAGGGATATTTCAATTTCACCCGCCATGTCGCGCCGTTGTTCAAAGATCAGAAATCGGGAAAAATCATCAATGTCACATCCATCAACGGGATCCGGGGAAAATTCGGACAGACCAATTATTCGGCTTCCAAAGCCGGCATCATCGGGTTCACCAAGGCCCTGGCCAAGGAACTCGGTGCTTTCGGTGTGAATGTGAATGCCGTCGCTCCGGGATTGATCGAAACCGCCATGCTGAAAGAATCGAGCGCCAGAGAACAGATCATCCAGATGGCCATGGCTGAAAGCGTCCTTAAAAGAGTGGGACAGCCGGAGGATCTGGCAAACCTTGTGGTCTTTCTCGCTTCGGATAAGGCCAGGCACATCACCGGAGAAGTGATCAAAGTGGATGGCGGGCAGTATATCTAAAATGCCCGAAGGGCGAGAGTCAAACACGCTTTACAAGGGGGGAGTTATGGGAAAGGTTGGAATCATCGGTGTGGGGCAGAGTCCCTTTGTTCGTCAATATCCGGGCTCCATTCGGGAACTGGCCTTTGAAGGATTCAAGGCCGCCATGAAAGATGCCCGGATCACGGTCAAGGACGTGAGCGCATCCATAATCTGTTCGGCGCCCGAATACGATAAGCAGCGGTCTCCGGCAGGCATCTTCGCAGAGTATATGGGCCTCAATCCCCAGCCCACGTTCTATGTCGAAAGCCTCTGCTCATCCAGCAGCATGGGGCTGAGGCTCGCGTATTCACTGGTCAAATCCGGACTCCATGATGTGGTGGCGGTCATCGGGTTTCAAAAAATGTCTGAAATCAGCTCTTCCGAATCCCAGGAGCGCATGGGCCGGGGTGCGGATATCCAATGGGAAAGCCCGTTCGGCACCATGATGCCGGCATACTACGCAATGTATGCCCGGGCTCACATGGCCAAATACGGGACCACTCCCGAAGACCTTGCCCTGATCCGGGTCAAGTCCGGCACCTATGGCCGGCTCAATGAAATGGCGGTCTATCAAAAAGGGGTCACCCTGGAAAACTTCACAGACCCCAAAGACCGGATGGCAGGGCCTGTAGCAAGCCCGCTCCGGGTGGGGGATTGCTGTGCCAATGCCGACGGAAGCTCCTGCATCATTGTCGCCAATAAAGAAAAAGCAAAATCGTTTTCCGAAAAACCGGTATGGATCCTGGGACTGGGCGCAGCCACCACCAGCGTCAACCTGGCCGGAAGGGATCTCTTTACCGGACTTTCAGTGGCCCGGGAAGCATCCCGTCAGGCCTATCAGATGGCCGGAATCACCCCCAAAGATGTGGATGTTGCCGAGGTCCATGACTGCTTCACCATTGCCGAACTCATGGCATATGAAAATCTCGGATTCGCAGAACCCGGTGAAGGAAAAGACCTGATTCGGAATAAAGAAACATATAAGGAAGGCCGTATTCCGGTGAATGTCGATGGTGGCCTCTTATCCAAAGGACACCCCATCGGCGCCACCGGCGGTTCTCAGATTCGGACCATTGTCCTTCAGCTTCGAAACGAGGCCGGTGCCATTCAGGTCAAAAACCCTGAGATCGGCCTGGTGCACAACATCGGCGGTGTCGGTCTATACGGAAACGTCACGATATTGGGGAGGTAACCCATGAGCAAGCCAAAAGAAAAAGAAACGGATGATCGATTTAAAAAATTCGGAACGGTCAGCTTTACGTCCATTGCAAAAACCAATGATTTTATCGAATATCTTGAACAGGGAAAAATCATGGGGACCCGCTGCAAAGGGTGCGGGCTTTATTTTTTCCCGCCCCGGGCCGACTGTTATCAATGCCTTTCCGGAGATATGGAGTGGTTTCAGGTTGAAGGAACCGGAACCCTCGTTACCTTCAGCACCCTGGCCTACGGCCCGGTCGGATTCGAAGGAGACCTTCCGTATACCATCGCCCTCCTCGACTATGGCGACTTTAAAGTGTTCGGACGGATTGCTCCGGGGATCCCGGAGGCGGAAATCCATGTGGGCATGAAAATGAAAGCAGCGGTCAACCGGCTCCCCAACGGCCGTCTCAACTATGTCTTTGATCAGGGATAACCCCGCCATTGATTGACCCTTCACTAAAGGAATCGAATATGAGCACCCATACCATTAAAGTTGAAAAATCGGATGGAATCGCCCGGATCACCCTTGACCGTCCCAAACATAATGTCTTCGACATCCATATGATGGAATCCTTGAACGACCAGCTTGAAATTCTTGTTGCCGATGAGGGGTTGAAATGCATTCTGATTTTCGGCAACGGGCCGAGCTGGTGCGCCGGGGTCGAGGTGTCGGATCATAAACCCGAATTCGTGCATGGAATGATCGCCGCCTTCAATAGGATTTTTCAGCTTATACGCATTATCGATGTCCCCATCATTGCCGCTGTCCAGGGATTCTGCCTGGGAGGCGGGATGGAACTGGCCATTGCATGTGATTCCATTGTTGCGGCAACAAATGCGTCATTCGGACAGCCTGAGATCAAGCTGGGCTTTTTCCCCCCCTATGCGGCCATCCGGCTCCCCCAACTGGTGGGTCCGGCAAAATCGATTGAAATCTGCACCACCGGAAAGCGATATACCGCCGAAGAAGCCCGGCAGATGGGCTTTGTCACGTATGTGGTGGAACCTGATCAGCTTCATGCGGCCGTGAATAAACTCACCGCTGAAATATCGGCATGCAGCCCCCTGATCATCCGTCTCAATAAACGGGCCGTGAAGCGCCATCTCAATCTGGAGTTCCCGGCGGCGATTGAAAAGGTCAGCGATTATTTTCTCAACACCCTGATGAAAACCGAAGATACCCTTGAAGGGATCTCCAGTTTTGAAGAAAAACGGAAAGCCGAGTGGAAAAATAGATAAACGCAAGGAGGATTCATGTCTCAGATTCAAAAAATCGGCGTCATCGGCGCTGGAAATATGGGAAGCGGCATTGTTCAGAAAATAGCCCAGGAGGGGATTCCCGTCGTCATGGTGGACCTGAAAGACGAATTTGTCGAGCGGGGGATGAAGACCATTACAAAGCTCCTCCAGGAAGGCGTGGAGCGGAAGATTTTCAAACCCGATCAGGTCGATGCGATACTGTCCAGGATCAGGCCGACCGTCGATTTTAATGAAGTTGCCGATGCGGATCTTGTGATTGAAGCGGTATTTGAAGATAAACAGGTTAAAACCGATCTGTTTTTGAGGCTCGACCGGCTCTGTTCTCCCAAAACCATCCTCGCCACCAATACCTCCAGCTTTTATGTCAAGGAGTTTGCTGAAAAGACTTCCCGCCCGGATCGCTTTATCGGGCTCCATTATTTCTACCATCCGGCGAAAAACAGACTTCTTGAAGTCATCCCCCATGCCGGTACCAGCCGGGAGACCATTGAAACATCTCTTCTTGCCGCCAAACTCCACGGTAAAACCGCGATCCTGGTCAAAGATGCTCCGGGATTTGCCGTGAATCGGTTTTTTGTCCCTTTTCTCAACGAAGCCGCCCGGATGCTCGAAGAAGGAATCGGAGATATCCCAACCATCGAAGAGGCTGCAAAACGGGCATTCAAGATCGGGATGGGGCCTTTTGAATTGATGAACGTCACCGGGATTCCCATTGCCGTTCATGCCTCGACAACCCTTGGAAATGAACTCGGCCCATTTTACGCCACTGCAGAGATCCTCAAGGACCAGATGAAGAAAGGGAGACTCTGGGATCTTTCCGGAAAAGCCGATGAGTCAAAACTCCAAACCATTATGAACCGGTTTTACGGGGTTGCGCTTGGGGTCGCCGCAGCCCTGGTCGACGAAGGGGTCGCTTCCCTCGAAGACACGGACCGGGGAGCCAAAATCGGACTTCGCTGGGTCCAGGGCCCTTTTGAAATTGCCAACAAAATCGGAATCGAGCAAACCTATCAGGCCGTTGCCGGCATTTGTAAAAAATATCCGGATTTCAGGATGCCCAAAATTCTGGAAGCTCAGAAAGCATTGGGGAGACCCTTTGAATTCTCCTATGTGGATCTTGAAGTCAAAGGGAGTGTCGCCTGGATCACCATCAATCGCCCGGAAGCCATGAATGCTCTTAACGAAGCGGTCTTTCAACAGCTTGAGAAGCGATTTACCGAAGCGGAAAATAATCCTTCAATCCGGGGAATCGTATTTCAGGGTGCAGGGAAAGCGTTTGTGGCCGGTGCCGACATCCGGTATTTTGTCCTGAAAATCAAGGCGGGCCGGATCAAGGATATCGTGGATTTTACGCGAAAAGGGCATGAACTTCTCCTTCGAATTGAAACCTCTGAAAAACCGACCGTCGCCCTTCTGGATGGGCTTTCTCTTGGCGGAGGAAGTGAACTCGCCCTTGCCTGTCAGATCCTCCTGGCAACCCCTGCCGGTTCCATGGCATTTCCGGAAACCGGGATCGGAATCTTTCCCGGACTCGGCGGAATGCTTCGGTTCGCCAAACAGGCCGGACCCGAGCTGGCCAAATACTACACGTTTACAGGGCAGACGTTAAGCGCCCGGGATATCCATGAACTTGGAATTGCCGCGGATGTCGTTGAACCGGCTCAGATCGAGTCGGCGATTCAGCGGCTGATTTCGGGGAAACGGCCGGATAAATACCGCAACCGGGAAATCCCAAAACGATTTCAGGAAATGGCCAAATCGTGCCGGGCTTCCAATGCAAAAGTTTTGCTATCCGGAAAACCTGTTCCAGGAATTCCGCCGGATATGGCCGGAAAACTTGCAAAGATCATCGGGTATAAAGCTCCGCTGGCGCTGAAGATCGCCGATGAGATCGTTGACGCCCAGAAGATTAGATCCATCCCTGAAGGCGTTGAGATCGAACTGGGTCGGCTCAATGAAATCTTTTCCACAAAGGATGCCCTTGAAGGGCTCTCCTCCCTGGGTCGAAAGCGGCCGGAATACAAGGGAGAGTAGATTCACCGAAAAGCCGCAAGCCTTAAAACTCAACCCATGCCGCGACCAGATGGCTCTCGGCATTTTTTCCTTTCTCCGGAAAATCGATATCAGGGCCGAGGAATTCGATCCGTTGATGACGTCGGCCCTCTGCTCCGGATGTGACGACTCTTGAAAGATCCGAATGGGTCATTCCTCTGGAGTTTGTGGAAACAAAGAGCCTTCCTCCGGTATCGAGAAGATCGACCGCCTGACCGATCAGCCGAACCAGATCTTTCTTGACGCTGAATACTTTATTTTCATATCGCGAAAAGGAAGGGGGATCCAAGATGATCAGATCGAACCGGCTCCCTTTTCTCCCCATCCGCTCCAGATATTTCACGGCATCGGCTCGTATAAATTCACCGTCACCCGGTTCGATCTTGT
>JBFMEI010000104.1:0-7408 GCA_040753295.1 Thermodesulfobacteriota bacterium
GAACATCGAGGCCGCCCGGTTGGCCTATAACCAGGTTCAGAAAATATCCCGGGAGACGTCGAATGACTAAAAGGCGCCTCCCTGAAATTCCGCTTCTGATTCCGTGTTCCCATACCTCAACAGAGGCGCATAAAACCGGGACATGGCGATTTGCAACTCCGGCCCTTGAGGAAAAGTCCGCCCCCTGTGCTGCCGCCTGCCCTGCAGGTGAAGATATTCCCCGGATTGAAATGATGGTCAGGAGAGGGGATATTCAAACCGCATGGGAGACCATCCTGATCGAAAACCCCTTCCCGGGAATCTGCGGCCATGTCTGTTTTCATCCGTGTGAAGACGCCTGCAACCGGTCGTTTCTGGATGAACCTCTTGCGGTGCATCATCTTGAACGGTTTATCGGGGAGACTGCCATCCGATCCGGATTTTCCTGCCGGTTCACCCGCAACCCCTTAAAAAACAGCCGGATTGCCGTGTTGGGCGCAGGCCCGGCCGGGCTTTCCGCTGCGTATTTCCTCACTCTTCTCGGATTTGACTGCACGGTCTTTGAAAAATCCGGCTCACCGGGCGGTCTCATGCAGTGGGGAATTCCCAGATATCGTCTCCCCGGATGGGTGCTGGAAAAAGAGATATCGAGATTGCGAGAGATGGGGGTCCGTATTGAATGCCGTCACCCGGTGACCCCGGAATCTCTGGCTCAACTCAGCAAAACCTATCAGGGGATTTTCATCGGATGCGGGCATGGAAGATCGTTGTCTTTAGGGATTCCAGGAGAAGCGCTGATCCGGGACGGACTCACATTTCTTTCGCAAATCCGGGATTTGGGATCGTTACGGATACAAGGGGAGGCTGCGGTCATCGGAGGTGGAAATATGGCGATTGACGTGGCAAGAACCCTGATTCGCCTCGGATCTTCCCCGATACTGATTTACCGGAGGAGGAGATCGGATATGCCGGCATTCAGGGATGAAATTGCGGCAGCCGAGAAGGAAGGCGCCCGGATCCTGGATCTTCTTTCTCCCACCCGGATCGAAAAAATCGATGGAAGAGTCAGGATCCATCTCCAGAAAATGAAGATTTCCGGAAAGGATTTTGACGGCCGACCCCGGATTTTTCCCGATGAATCGGCTGAGCCGATCTTTCTTGAAGCGGATTCGGTATTTTCAGGAATCGGCGCCGGACCCGATGAGTGGAGACTCCCTGAGCGGGAAACCAGAGATGGGATGAGAATGAGTCATTCCATTTTCTATCCTTCAGACCGTCCGGTTGCTTATGGAGGAGATCTGACCAATGATCCCCAGAGTGTGGCGGATGCCGTTGCCTCGGGAAAAGAGGCGGCGATGGCGTTTGATACCTGTTTTTCCCACGGGGCTGGCCGAATTGAAAACCAGCTCCAGAGATGCCGGATCGGAACAGGAGATTCCCTTTCCATGGCCGTTTATATGGGAAGAGGATGCCGTTCGGCCGATCCCCGGGTGATCTCTTTTTCAACGATTAATTGTGATTATTTTTCCATATCCCCCCGGATTCTTCCCCCATCCGTGCCGTGGGATTCAGGGAATCCGGACTTTTCGATAACCGAAGAGACCTATTCAATCCCTGAGGGGATGACCGAGGCCGCCCGATGCTTTCACTGCGGAACATGCGATGACTGCGATAACTGCAGGGTCTTCTGTCCGGATCTTTGCATCGAATGCGAAGAAACAAGAAAGATTCGATTCGATTACTGTAAGGGATGCGGAATCTGTGTGGCCGAATGCCCAAGAGGGGTGATCACCTTTGGAGATAGAACATCATGATCCGGATTCTGGAAGGGAGCCACAGCGTATCCGAAGCGGTCCGGCTGTCGAGGGTTCAGGTGATATCCGCATATCCCATCACGCCGCAGACCCATATCGTTGAGGCCCTGTCCGAATCCTGCGCAGCCGGAGAGATGAATGCCCGGTTTCTGTGCGTTGAAAGCGAACATTCCGCCATGGGCGCCGTGATTGCCGCGTCGATGGGAGGGGTCAGAACTTTTACCGCCACCTCCTCCCATGGACTTGCCTACATGCATGAACTGCTGCACTGGGCATCCGGAGCAAGGCTTCCCATTGTCATGGCTGAAGTGAATCGGGCACTGGGTCCGGGGTGGAATATCTGGACGGATCAAACCGATACCCTCTCCCAGCGCGATACCGGATGGATTCAGATTTACTGCGAAGAAGGACAGGAGATTCTTGATACCACGATAATGGCCTACCGGCTGGCCGAGCATGTGAATCTTCCGGTCATGGTGATCCTGGACGCCTTTTTCCTGTCCCATACATTCGAACCTGTGGATGTGCCGGATCCGGAGGCGGTGGACCGGTTCCTCCCGCCTTTTTCTCCGCGCTTTGTTATGGATACCGATAAGCCGGTCAATTTCGGGCAATTGATTCCCCCGGGTCTTTACATGGAGATGCGCAGGAATATGCAGTCGGCCATGGAATATGTCCCCGGGACGCTTTCCATTATCGAGGACGAATTCTTTGATATTTTCGGACGCCGGTATGGCGCTTGTGAGTTCTGGATGTGCGAAGATGCCGAAGTGGTGATGGGGGTCAGCGGAAGCATGGCCGGGACGTGCCGGCATATGATCAGAGCGCTGAGAGATCAGGGGGAAAAAGTCGGCATGTTGAAGATCCGGATGTTTCGTCCCTTTCCGGCAGAAGAAATCCGGTCAGGGATCGGTCCCATGCAGAAACTGGCTGTCGTGGATCGGAACTTTTCATTCGGGGCGGGAGGGATATTCGCCCAGGAGCTTAAAGCCGGATTGTGGCACGGAAATCGCCGCCCCAGGCTTTATGAATATATTGCCGGACTGGGAGGCCGGGATGTCACCCCAAAGACTCTTGAGACGATCTACCGGATGACCAGGGAGAAAGATGATCCGGGTTCCGAACCGGTCTGGATCGAGCTGAATGAGATTAACGCGAGGGAGGAATGAATACGGACCGGATTCCAAGTGAGGATTATGTATATCCCGGGCATCTGGCATGTCCGGGATGCGGGGCGGCCATTGCCATGAAGTTTGCCTTAAAGGCCCTTGGACGAAAGACCATGGTGGTTCTTCCCGCAAGCTGCTGGGGGGTGATTGCCGGCGCCTATCCTCAGTCCGGTTTGAAAGTCCCCATCATGCATACCGCTTTTGCATCGGCAGGCGCTGCGGCGAGCGGCCTGAGGGCGGCGCTCGATATGAGGGGAGACTCGGAAACATCGGTTCTGGCATGGGCCGGAGACGGCGGGACATTCGACATCGGCTTCCAATCCCTGTCAGGGGCTGCCGAGCGCGGAGAAGACATCATTTATGCCTGCTATGACAATGAGGCATACATGAATACCGGAGTCCAGAGAAGCTCATCCACGCCCTTCGGCATGAGAACCACCACCACCCCCGGCCAGTCAGGGAAGCAGACGCGGAAGAAAAATATCGTGGAGGCCATGGCCGCCCACCGGATCCCTTATGCCGCAACGGCGAGCATTGCGTTTCCTGAGGATATGATTCGAAAGTTCAGACGCGCCGGATCGATGAGAGGAGGGGTCAGGTTCATTCATATCCTGGCCAGTTGTCCTGCAGGGTGGAAGTTTTCCTCAGACCTGTCCGTAAAAATATCCCGATTTGCCGTATTGTCGAATATTTTCCCTTTATATGAAGTTGAAAACGGCGTTCGATATATCCTCAATCAAGAAGGGAACCTTCCGGTTGAACCTTATCTGCGCCTGCAGGGGCGATTTGCACATCTTGAAGAAACGGATATCCGCCGGATTCAACAGATGGTGGATGAAGATTGGGATCGGCTCTGCGGGAAAGTGAAGGCTGTATCCGGTTCGAGTCTGAAATGAGCTGCGTTAAAAGAAGATGACATCCGGATCATCGTCATGGGCCGAGTATAACCGTTCGACGAGGGATACCCGGTTGCTCAGAACCGCCCGCTGATTCATATACCCTTTATCCGTGATTTCATTGGCATCGATGCTCGGGGGGAGATCCGTCATCAGAATCCGTGAAATCCGGGTACTGCTTCCGGGATGAGACCGGTTGTATTCTTCAATTTTCCAAACAAGATGCTTCCGGATCTCCGGGCGACGGATCCAGTCGTATCCGGTCACGGGTTCTGCAGATTGAGAGCAAAGGCTCCGGCATCCGGGAATGTCGGGGAAGAGGATCGCTCCGATTTCATTCCGGTCATGACCGGTAATGACGGCATCCGATATTACCGGTTCACAGGCTGAAATCAACGCAATGCGAAGCGCTCCCACATGGACCCAGGTTCCGGTCAATATTTTGAAATCCTCGGCAACACGGCCGTCAAAGAGAATCCCTCTGGAAGGGTTCCCCGGATCGACCCACTTTCCCGCATCCCCCGTGCAGTAGAATCCCTCCTCATCAAAAGCCGTTCGGGTGAGGGTGTCATTTTTCCAGTACCCGGGCGTGACATTGGGTCCTTTAACCCGCAGCTCAAGTTTTCCCTGACACGGGATAAGCTTCACGCGGCATCCCGGGCCGGGAAGCCCGATCACGCCTGTCTGCTTGGTGATGAAATGTCCGATAGTGACCATGGGTGCGGTTTCTGTAGCACCCCATCCGGAGAGGATGGGGATTTTACTCCCTGTTGCTTCAAGGGAAAGCTCCTGCAGACGCTCCCAGAGATGCTGGGGAAGAGCAGCGCCGGCATAAAAGATAAGATCAAGATCCTTAAAAAAGTGATTTCGAAATGAATCACTTTTTGCAAGGGCCGGGATCAGGGCATCAAATCCCCGGGGGACATTGAAATAGAGGGTCTGGGAAATGTCTTGAAGATTCCGGAGAGTGCGTTCCATGAGGTGCGGTACGGGTTTTCCTTCGTCGATATAGAGACTTCCACCGTTATAGAGGACCAGGTTGAAGTTCTGATTTCCGCCGAAAGTGTGGCTCCAGGGAAGCCAGTCCACGACAACAGGGGGGCGACGGGAGAGAAACGGCCATACCTGAAGAATGGACTGCTGATTGGAGCAGAGCATTCTCTGAGTGTTGATCACTCCCTTGGGGGTTCCGGTGGATCCGGAAGTAAAAAGGATTTTGGCGATGCTGTCCAAAGTGAGGCTGTGATAGATCCGGTCTGCAGCTTCCGGATCATGGGTGTTCAGAAGTTCGGAAAAGAATTTGGATTTGCCGTTTTCCGGGGGATTCCGGCTGATAACGACCTCGGCGCTTTCCAGTTCGGGAATCGACAGCGCGGATTGAAACCGTTTTCCGTCGGATGCATAGACAAGCCGGGGTTCGATCAGTTTTGAGATCCATTTTAATTTTTCGAAATCTCTGGAAATGAGCGAATAGGCGGGTGAAACAGGAGCCGCAGGAATCCCCACATACATGCACCCAAGCTGGATCAACGCGTGATCGATGCCGTTTTCCGAAAGGATCAGCACCGGTGTTTCATTCGACAATTTCCGATTCAGGAGCGATTGGGCGATGGATCGAATCTTTTGAAAGGTCCGGGCATAGGTGATGGTTCTCCATGAGTTTCCGCCATCTCTTTCGGCCATGAAGACGCGGGAAGGGGATCGACGGCTCCAGAAAATGAGTCGTTCGATGATATGCCGGGGAAAGGGGTTCAGCTCCTGGGGAGAAGAGATCTCCAGATCCCCCTTCAGGTCGTATTGAAGATCGACTAACGGAGGGGCGAAACCGGCATCAGGATTTTCGGAAAATGGATTCATGTGAATTGAAAGTCGGCCGGGGCGACCGGAAGTTATCCGGATGGATCCGGAGGACTCTCTTTCAGGGTCATGGGAATGACCATAATAAAAGTCGCTCCGCTTCCAGCCGTACTTCTCAGTTGTATATCGCCTCCAAGGGATCTTGCCATGATCAGAGCTCCGGCAAGTCCCAATCCATGCCCCTTTCTCGGGACTCCTGCATTTGAATCAATCACCTGGGCATATCTTCGAAAGACAAGTTCATGGTGCTGGGGATCGATTCCAGGTCCGTCGTCCGTGACCTCAAGGGTGAGGGAATCATCCGACTGATTGAGTTTGACAACAATGGTCTTTTTCCGGTGATACAATGCATTCTTAAGCAGATTTCCGAATATCTGCCTGAACCGGTTTTCATCCTGGCACATGAGAAATTGAACCGGTTTATCCGGGATCGACAGAAGAATGTGATGCTTTTCCAGCAGGGACACAAATTGCCCCAGGTTTTCACAGCTCCCCAGGTCTTCCTGAGATACATCAGACTGCATCTCGAGGGATTCGGCAAGGACCTGGGCAATGGTTTTAACGGCGTCGAATTGACACGAGATACAGACTCCGGATTCGGATCTGCCGATTTCAAGGAGGCTGTTCAGCATTTCACGGGCTTTGACGGCATTTCGCAACGTGCGTTTTAACGTTTTTTCCTGAGGAGCGGAAAGGCCTCCGAATTTATCTTTCCGGTCCAAAAGGGTTCTCAACCCTGTTTCAATAATGGAAAGGGGATCCTTCATTTCATGGATAAGGAATTGAATTTCGATCTCCCTGAAAAAATGCTGAGGGGTGTCAAAAGATTTTCCTTGATTGTTCTGTTGTTGCGGGTCGTTTTTCATCTCTGCAATCCGTATATTTTTCCCTTCATGAGATTATGGGGTCGAATCATCATTTTTTTCCGTAAATTGAACGGTGATGGTCGTTCCGCCCGAATCGATACACTCCTTGACACGCCGGCAGTGGTGGCAGTCAGTAATTTTTCCGGGACAGAGGTCCGTGTCGAGTGGGATAAATGCGCACCGGTGTGAAGCGGCGGAGATTGTAAAATGATACCTTTCGGAAAAAATCTTCATCCGGAGAAGATCAAATCCCTTTCCGCCGGCATTGAAGTCATAAGGCCTCCTCGTGGAATATTGAGGGGTGTTGTAAGTGACAAAGTGGTTTTGAAACACAAGCCGCAGTTTTTCAGCCGTCATCCCCACTCCGTAATCCTTCACCACGAGTTCCGGGCCTTTCTTCTTGTTACGGACCGTGATTTCAATCCGGCTTTCATCCGGAGTGTTTTCAACAGCATTCCGGAGAAGCCCTTCAACGGTCTTGGTGAGAACATCGGGCGGGATCCGGATGGGAGGTACGGATTCATAGCGCTGAATGAGGCGGCATTTCCGATGGGAGAATTTAGGCCGAAGCGTCTTGATGAGATCCCTGACAAACCGGTCGAGGTGAAGGGTCTCGGAAACGGATTCCCTGGGGCCGAACAATTCATTGATGCGGGATCGGACTCTGGAGATCAGGGTTTCGGTCTTTTCCGAAACCAGGATTTCGGATTCGATCAGGGTTTCAAGTTCATCCGAGCAGGCGTCCAGGAGCGTGTGGAGCATGGTATGTCCTGCAAATCCTTTATCCTGAATGATATCTTCAATTTCATACTGCATCTCCAGGATCC
>JBFMEI010000105.1:0-7311 GCA_040753295.1 Thermodesulfobacteriota bacterium
AAACATTTCAGAGATCATCTCGGATTTATCTTTTTACTGACCTCTATTTTTTTTATTAATTTCATTTCAAGGATTATTCTCGCCCCGATTATCCCGGCCATGGAGAAAGATCTCGGATTATCCCATACCGAATCCGGAACTCTTTTTCTTTTGATTTCAACAGGATATTTTATTTCTCTGCTGAGTTCGGGGTTTTTTTCATCCCGCTTTACCCATCGGCAGACCATCATCTGCTCAGGGATCGGATTGGGAATCGCCCTTCTGGGTGCCTCCATCAGTCAGGGGCTGTGGGCCATCCGGATTTCGTTATTATTTCTGGGGATGGCTGCCGGATTGTATCTTCCTTCCGGCATCGCCATGATCACCACCACATTTGCTTCCCGCCATTGGGGGAAAGCGATTGCAATTCATGAAGTGGCTCCCAATTTAAGTTTTGTGGTCGCCCCGCTTCTCTCAGAAGTCGTAATGCTGAGGTTCGACTGGCGCAACGTTTTTGTTGTACTCGGAGTGACGGGTGTGGCGTTGATCCTTCTTTTTATCCGGTATGGAACCGGAGGGCGCTTTCATGGGCAGTCCCCAAACGTCTCTTCAATCCGGGGGATTGTTACCAAACCCTCTTTCTGGACGATGGTCTTGCTTTTCGGCCTGGGGATCAGCGGCACCCTCGGCGTATTCACCATGCTGTCGGTTTTTCTGGTCAATACTCATGGCTTTGAAAGAAATCCGGCAAATACCCTGGTGTCGTTTTCCCGGATCGCCGGGATGGTGATGACCTTTGCAGGGGGATGGCTGACGGACCGAATCGGAGCAAAAAGAGTCCTCATGGCGGTATTTCTTTTCAGTGGACTTACCACAGCTTCCATCGGCATTGCTTCTTCTTCGTATGTGGCGATTCCCATCCTTCTCCAGCCGATTATTGCATCATGCTTTTTCCCTGCAGGGCTTGCCGCCCTCTCCTTGATGAGCCGCCCTGAACTCCGTAATCTCGTCGTCTCTCTGACGGTTCCCATCGCCTTTTTAGTGGGCGGCGGATTGGTGCCGACTTTAATCGGATTTGTCGGGGATGTCAGTTCCTTTTCTGTAGGCATTTTTATTGTCGGGGTTCTGATCCTCTCCGGCGCCTTTATTTCCGCCTTCATGAACTCCCGAAACCGGTTTTAAAACGATGAAAAAATCCTGGATTCCAGGGATCGGTCTCTTATTCATCCTTTTAGTGGGTCTGATCCGGCTGGCCATCGGTCCGGAATTCGCATTATCCCTGTTCTATCTCCTTCCTGTGATTGCCACCACCTGGTATATGGGAAAAAGAGCAGGCGTTTTAATCTCCGTGGCCGCTGCCGTGACATG
This sequence comes from Thermodesulfobacteriota bacterium, assembly GCA_040753295.1. GTDB lineage: Bacteria > Desulfobacterota > Desulfobacteria > Desulfobacterales > UBA2156 > RBG-13-49-15. Next base: position 1,348 of record JBFMEI010000105.1, read on the forward strand.
GCTTGGCGCCGATCTGATCCGGATATCTCAATTTTCAAAACCCTATATTCCATATATCAATCAGACCTTTCGACTTGTCGTTTTCCTGATCATTACTGTTGTCGTGGATAAGCTCAGCGCCGCGTTGCGCAATCAGCGTGCGCTTGCGAGGGTCGATTCCCTGACCGGAATCGCCAACCGCAGGGCTTTCTTCGAGCTTTCAAAACGGGAGCTGGATAAAGCCAGGCGCTCCCAGACTCCGATTTCCGTGATCTATATCGATATCGATAATTTTAAAGTCGTCAATGACCGGGCCGGGCATTCGGCAGGAGATGATCTTCTTTGCCATGTGGCCGAAACATTGCAAAAAAACGTTCGTTCGGTGGATGTCGTCGCACGTCTGGGCGGAGATGAATTCTGTATTCTCCTTTCCGATGCACCGGCTCCAACCGGGATATCGATTTCTGAAAAAGTTCATCGGATTCTGACAGCTCAGGCCAATGCCCATGGGTGGCCGGTGACGTTCAGCATCGGTGCCGCGACGTTCGAAAAAGTTCCTGAGAGCGTTGATATCCTTATCACGGCCGGGGATATGCTGATGTATGATGCCAAATATCGTGGGAAAAACCGTATTCAACATGCAGTGATGGATTCCACAGGGCAATTGACTTGACGATGATATCTTCATCAACCTATAAATAGACGCACAAGCGATGAACTCAATTCCATTCGACGCCATCAAGGAGGTAATTTGCCGGCATCCTATCTGACACTCTTTCCCTTTTTTACCCTTGGACTTGCGAGCTTCAAGGCGATTCTCCAAGCCAATTCCGCAGTTGCCGGTTTCTGCTCCCGGTATATGGCTTTGGAAATGGATAGACTGGCCGGCAGCCACCGTGCCGCTCTGGCCTTGGTGAACCCGGCAGTCTCAGGAATGGTTCCGTGTAATGGATCAAAACTCAATCAGATTCTGACCGGATATGACGAAACCATGAGTGCGGTCATGGACTGGATCAAATCAAGCCTTGTGGATCCTCTTGAGGTTTATCGGTCAAGGCGGCAGGAGGAGGCCCGGTTTCTTGAAATACTCACCGATGCGCCTCCGCGCCAGAATTGGAGCGAGATTCGGGAGACAAATACCGTTCTGTGCGATCTTCCCAGCCACAGACTTATTGATATTTCCACTCCAAAACCTCATCGGATCAAGAATTATACGGTCGTTTTCGCACCAAGGGCAGGGCATCATTCCAATATTGCGGAGCGGGTCGCTTTTTACCTGAGAGAAAGCGGCCTGACCCGGATTGCCGTCGTTGAACAGAAATGCGCGGATGATATTCCTCTTTATGTCGACGGGAAAAGGCATCCGGAGGGGTTCGACAGCCAGGTGGAACAATATCGCCGGATCCTTGAAAAACTCATGGAAATTTCAGGCCATCCCTCCCATCTGGTCGCCATCTGTCAGCCGGGCCCACTCCTCATGACCACACTGATCCTTTATCCTTATCTCGGAGCGACTTTCGGATCCGCTGGATCACCCATGCACACCGAAGCCCAGACCGGGACACTTACGGATTTTGCCCGCATGGCAGGTGAAAATTTTGCAGACTCGCTGCTCGATTTTCTGGGAAACTCGGTATCGGATGAAAAGGCCGGAAAGGGCCGTCCATACTACGACGGCCGGTTCCAGGTTTTCGGTTTTTACTGGCTTGGGATGGATCAGCATCTTAAAAATTTCATCAAGCTTTTTAATGATCTCAGAGAAGGGAACAAGGACGAAGTCGAGCGGCAGAGGATTTTTTACCAGTGGTACAATTATGTTCATCACAGCCCGGCAGGATTTATCCGGGATACCTTCAAAAAAATCTTTATCGAAAACCAGTTGATTCGAGAAAAACTCAGTGTTTGCGGAAAAACCGTCGGCATCAGTCAATATCCGGGATCTGTCCCGATCTGGGCTCTGGGGGGTGAAAAGGATGATATTGCGCCGCCATTGCAGGCTATCGGACATATGGAGCTGATTGAATCCGTCCCCACAGAGGATAAGCTCACACTTCTCTGTCCGTCAGGGCATATGGGACTCTTCCGGTCAAGGACGGTTCTGAATAACTATTACAGTACAATCGTCGAGTTTATCCTGTCCCGCAGCCGGCAGGAAGATGACAGGAATGAGGGATGATATGAAACGAATTCTCACGTACCAGGTTTACCCCAAAATCCCCGACTCGCTGGGATTTCTGGACACGTTATCAAGAAACCTCTGGTGGTGCTGGAAGCCGGATGCCATTGATCTCTTTCGGAGGATCGATTCAACCTATTGGAAAAATTCAAATGGAAATCCGATTCTTCTGCTCTCCACGGTCAGCCAGGATCGGCTGGAAGAACTGGCAAAAGACGAAAGCTTTTTATCCCATATGAACCGGGTCAAAGAGCGGTTTGACAGCCGGGTGGTTCATAATGTGGAGTCCTCCCGCATGCTCTATGACGAAATCGGACCGGTGGCATATTTTTCCATGGAGTTCGGTATTCATGAAAGCCTTCCCATCTTTGCCGGAGGTCTGGGAATGCTTGCCGGAGATCATCTGAAAGCCGCATCGAACATGTCCCTTCCCATGGTGGGAATCGGATTACTCTATCGAAACGGTTATTTTACCCAGCACCTCAATCCGGATGGATGGCAGCAGGAAGAGTATCCGGAAATCGAGCTCTATTACCTCCCTATCGAAAGGGCAAGAGATCTGCGGGGAAATGAAATCACCATTTCCATTCCCGGACCCCAGGGAGAAATCCGGGCTATTGTCTGGAAAATCCGGGTCGGCAGAACCATTCTGATCCTTCTGGATACGAATCTGCCGGAAAATCCGCCGGAGATCCGGGAGATCACCGGCAGGCTTTATGCCGCAGAACAGCGGATCCGGCTGGCTCAGGAAATTCTTTTAGGAATCGGCGGAGTCCGAGCCCTTTGGGCGCTCGGCATTTTTCCTTCCATCTGTCACCTGAATGAAGGGCATCCCTCATTTTCCGCTTTTGAACGCCTTCTCCTTTTCATGAAGCAGTATAAGCTTGATCTGAAAACCGCGGTTCAGTTGGTAAGATGCTGCACGGTTTTTACAACCCACACGCCAGTTGCGGCCGGATACGACGCATTTCCGCCGGATCTTGTGAGACCTTATCTCCAGCCCTTCCAGGGGTTGATCGGAATCGACACGGATCAGATGATTTCATGGGGGCAGCCCGCAGGATCGGATCGAAATGCCCCTTTTTCCATGTTCATTCTGGGCATGAAATTCTCCCGGTTCCATAACGCCGTAAGCCGGCTCCACGGAAAGACCGCCCGCCGGATGTGGGCGCACCTCTGGCCCGGTAAACCAAAGGAGGAGATTCCCATCTCCCATGTGACCAACGGCATTCATGTTTCCACGTTTATTTCTCCGGAGATCGCCATGCTGTTCGACCGGCATCTGGGTCCGGAATGGTACATGAGCTCCAGAAGACCGGAAAATATCACCCGCATCGACGAAATTTATGATGAGGAATTGTGGCGCGCCCATGAGATGGCTCGAAACCGACTCATCCATGTCTGCCGCGAAAACATGAAACAGCACTATGAAATGCGGAATGCGCCCCAGACCGTCATCGATGAAATCGATGAGATTCTGGATCCGGGTATTCTCACCATTGCATTTGCCCGTCGTTTTGTGGCGTATAAGCGGGCTGATCTGCTGCTTCAGAATCCCCAACGTCTGGCAGCCATTCTTAATTCGAGCACCCGGCCGGTTCAGATCATTTTTGCCGGCAAAGCCCATCCCCGGGATGATTTCGGAAAAGAGATCATCAAAAAGATCATCCAGTTTGTTCGAAGGCCCGAGTTCCGAAAACGGATTGTATTCGTTGAAGGGTATGATATGGCGCTGGCAAAGTACCTGGTCCACGGTGCGGATGTGTGGCTCAACACACCCCGCCGTCCCAATGAAGCCTGCGGTACATCAGGAATGAAGGCTGCTTTCAACGGTGTTTTGAATGTCAGTATCCTGGATGGTTGGTGGTGCGAAGGCTATTCCGAGGATCGCGGCTGGCGGATCGGCGGCGGTGAGGAGTATCAGGATCCTGCCTATCAGGACGCCGTGGAGAGCCAGGCTCTGTATAATGTTCTGGAAAACCATGTTATCCCCTGTTTTTACGAGCGTCGAGGCGGAGAAATCCCGATTCGATGGGTCAAGATGATGAAAGAATCCATGAAAATGACCATGAAGGATTTTTGCAGCCTCCGCATGCTGGACGAATATGAGCGACGATATTACATACCCATCTTTCACCGGATGAAGGAAATGCTCAAAGATAACGGCTCTTCTGCCAAGCGGCTGGCAAAGCAGGAGGAACGGTTCTACGCATTTTGGAAGCAGATTCGACTGGGGTCTCCGATTCAGTCGCAGCGCGGCCCCTTCCGGGTGGGAGAAAAAATGGAAGTCGCCGTTGATATTCATCTGGGAGAGATTAAACCTGAGGAAGTGGATGTGGAACTCTATAACGGCCACATGAAGACTTCAGATACCCTGGAAAACGCCCAGAAGTATCTCATGAAGATGATGGAAAATTACGGGAACGGATCTTACCGGTTCCAGGGAATTATTCCATGCGTGGGTTCGGGACGATTTGGGTTTACCATCCGGATCACCCCCCAAGGGGAAGAGTTGTTGAAGGACCTTCCGGGTCTGATTGCCTGGTCTTAATCCATGCACCGTGGCATAAATAACCCAACCCAAAAGATCAACCACACTTCATTTAGAGACAGGTGGAGGAAATGGCAATTATCGCAATATCCAGAGAATCCTTTGTCAGGGGAAGCGAGGTCGGGAAGAAAGTCGCCGAGCGGCTGGGGTATGAGTGCATTTCCCGGGAGATCCTGATCGAAGCTTCGGAAGTATTCAACATTCCGGAAATTAAACTCGTCCGGGCAATTCATGATGCGCCGTCCATCCTGGATCGAATCCGTTATGGGAAAGTCAGGTATATCGCCTATATCCGGACCGCTCTTTTAAGACGGGTTCAGAAGGACAATGTGATCTATCACGGTGTGGCAGGACATATCTTTTTACAGGATATCCCCCATGTCCTTAAAGTCCGGATCTTCGATGATATGGAAAGGAGGGTTCGAGAAGAATCAATTCGGATGAAAATCAGCGAAGAAGAAGCCCGGGATGCATTGAAAAAGGATGATGAGGAGCGCCGGAAATGGGGGCTTTCCCTTTACGGAAAAGACACCTGGGATGCCGGCCTTTATGACCTGGTGATGCGGCTTAACACCCTGACCCCGGAAGATGCGGCCGATATCATCGCCCAAACCGCGGTCAAGGCTTCATTCCAGGCCACACCCGAATCCCAGCAGCTTCTGGACGATCGCGTTCTCGCATCGCAGGTCGAATCCATTCTCATTGAGGAGTATCCCAGGATTGTGGTTAAAGCCGGAAAAGGAGACGTGGAAATTCATATCGCCACCGGTATTACACCGGTTTCGGCTTCCAAAAAAGAAGAAATCATTCGAAAAGTTGAAGAAATCGCAGTCGGGCTTGGGGGGGCTCGAAGCGCCAGGGTCGAGGTTTCACACTCCCTTCCAGGGATTTGAGCATAACCCCATCAGGATCATTTTTTGGCGCTTGAAGACCGGGAAAGCAGATCAAGCTTCAATCGGTTGATCTCTTTTTCATAAATTTCCCTGGGGAAAAATTTGTAGAAGGAATTGGAGCGGATCTGGTTCATCTTCAGCCATTCATGGGATGTTGGACTTCCTTCGGCAATGCTCAACAGGTAGGATTTAATGTCCTGAAGCTGGACTTCGATGACAAAATCCTTGGGATGTCTGATGAAATATTTCAGACGGTTTGTGAGCTCCTTCCGAGCCTGGGGATTTCCTCGGGTGAGCATAAGCATTTTTTTGACCTGAAGAATGGAAGGGTGGGGGAGGGTAATATCATAGATGGCCTTCCACAC
>JBFMEI010000106.1:0-7301 GCA_040753295.1 Thermodesulfobacteriota bacterium
GACGCTTTTTCATAGCTCGGTATCAATAATTTCAGTGTGTTATCAAGTACTTATTGATTCCCCGCTTCGGCACCACTAAGATAGACATGAAAAGCGCAATTGCAATATTGCGCTTTTCCTTTTAGCGCTGCAGGGTTGAGCATTCAAACATGGGTTGGCTTGGAAAAATCATCGGTGGAACCATCGGTTTTGCGTTTGGAGGACCGCTGGGTGCCATTGCGGGCGCTGCATTTGGGCACGCCTTTGATTCCGCAAAAAATGGGATCGAACCCCAAACAGAGGGGAATCGATTGACATCGTACGAAAACCATCAGCTCACTTTTTTCGTTGCTGCATTCTCCATGCTCGCCAAAATCGCCGGAACTGATGGCGCCATTTCAAAAGAGGAAGTCAACGCAACCGAAAAATTCATGCTCTATGACCTGAATCTCGATCCTGAAAGCAGACAGGTCGCCATGAAAATCTTCCATACGGCTGTCGACTCTCCCGAATCCTTTCAGGATTTCGCCGCCCAGTTTTATCTCATGTTTCAATCCCAACCCCAGCTTCTGGAATTGATGATCGATATTCTTTTTCGGGTTTCCGTGGCAGACGGCATCTTGAGCAAAGGAGAAGAAACGCTCATTCTATCGTCTGCAAAAATTTTCCGTTTCAGCGATGACCGCTATCTCCAGATTAAAACCCGCTATATCCGGGATGTAGAGAAATATTATGCGACCCTTGGTGTTACTCCTGCCGATTCCGAGGAAACCATTAAAAAACAGTATCGAAAACTGGTTTCCGAATTTCATCCGGATAAAATCATTTCAAAAGGACTTCCTGATGAATTTGTAAAGTTCGCCCAGGATAAATTCAGACAGATTCAAGAAGCCTATGAGGCAGTAAAAAAAGAAAAAGGATTCCGTTAGAAATTCATTGAGCGACGCTCGGCGATGATCCTGAGGTAAGTCTCAGCGGTATTTTTCGGCGGAACCCAACGGTCTTGGTTTTCTTTCTGAACCAGGTGCACGGCATCTGTTTCGCAGGCCGCGACGCAAAGGCCGCATCCGATGCATCGTCTGATATCGACCCGAGCCGTTTCATCCATTTCAATGGCATTCATCTGACACTTTTCAACACAGGCGCCACATCCGATACAGGTTTCAGATTCGACTTCGGCGTAATAGCTGGTACAGACCACATCTGCCGGATGTTCGAATGTTTTGATGTTTTTCAGGATCTGGCAGCAACACCCGCAGCACATGCAGATATTCGACGGTTTCTGGGCATTTCCGGGCTGAAGAACCAGTCCGGATTCCATCCCCTGCCTTAAAATATCGAGAGCCGTGTCGATGGAAATCGACCGTCCGATCCCGTTCCGCTCATAATAGTAGGCGCTTCCTCCGAAAATCAGGCAGGTCTCCATGGGATTGTTGCACCCCTTCCCCATCAGGTGATGCTCTTTTCTGCAGATACAGGGGGCGACGACAATTTTGGATTGGGCTGAAATAATCTTTTCTGCCACTTCATAAGGCATGACTTCTATTTCCGCACGGATGCTTGCTGATACCGGAATGACCCGGAGCTGCCGGGTTTTCTGTTTGCCCCATCGCTCTTTCATGAGATGCGGAATATATTCATTTACATCTCTGATGAGTCCTTCGTTCAATTCATTCACATGATATTCCCAGATTCCGATCATGAACTGGGCGGCCATGTAAAGCGGAACCCCGTCCTTTTCCGAGCGGAGGATCAGTCCTTTTCGGGACATCGCCTCAAGCATATCCGCCATTGCGGCAGAATCGATTCCTGCGCGTGCGGCAATGATATCTGCCGTCTCCGGTGAAAGCTGAAGACAAGTGGCGACCTCTGCTTCCGCAGGAGAAAAGAGCCGCCTGAGAATCCGCAGCTCAACACCGGATTCGGTTTTGGGAAATCCTCCGGGAAGGCGGTCAAGATGTGCGGCCAGATTCATATAGATTTCATCCATATCTACTCCTCTTCTTTTGTTTTGGCGGTAACAATAACCGTTTTCCCTTTTTCGCTGATTCCTGTGATCCGGACCCTGACGGTTTTGCAGCCGGGATCCTTTTTTCCTTCTATGAGTACCGGTATATAGTTTGAAGTTACTCCTTTGAAAAGATTTTTTTCTCGAAAACTTTTTTCTTCAACCACAACTTCGGCCTCCTCTCCCACGGCCTTCTCATAGAAGGCTCGACGCTTTGAATGCCCCAGACCCTGCAACCGGCGGCATCGATCCTTGATAACGGGTTGGGGAACCTGATCTTTGAATCCGAACGCCGGGGTATTTTTTCGACGGGAAAAGGGGAAGATATGGCAGTACGAGACCGGAAGTTCGCTGATCAGGGAAAAAGTATTTTCAAATGCCGCCTCGGTTTCACCGGGGAAACCGACCAGAACATCGACTCCAACAGAAGCATGGGGGATTCTCTCCTTGATTTTTAAAACCCGATCCTTAAAAAATGTCCGTGTATAGGGCCGCCCCATCCGTTTTAAAATTTCGTCGTCACCGCTTTGCAAAGGAATGTGAAAATGAGGACAGATTTCAGCCCGGGATCCGTTTGAAGCCGAAGCCAGCCGGATCAGAGCATCTGAAATTTCGCGCGGTTCGATGGAGCTCAATCGAATCCGCCCGGTCCATCCGCTTGTTTGGACCCGCCGCAGCAGTTCCACGAGATCCAAGGGAGGATTCAAATCCGCGCCATAGCCGCCGAGATGAATTCCGGTCAATACAACCTCAGGATAGCCGGCATTCCAAATCTCTTTCAATTGATTCAGAACCGCCTCGGGGGCAAGACTTCGGCTTGGACCGCGAGCATGGGGGACGATACAATAGGTGCAGAAGGCGTTGCATCCATCCTGAATCTTGAGAAACGGGCGGGAGCGGGTTCCAAGTGGAACCGATTTCATCCCCATGGCACTCTTGAAGCTTATGATATCCTCATCTCGACTCAACAGAGCCAAATCATTATCCGCCGATATTTCAGGAACAAATCTCTTTAAATCCCCTTTTTCGGTCTTCCCGATAACGGCATGAATCCCTTTGATGGTTTTAATTTCATCCGGGCCGACCTGGGCATAGCATCCTGTAACCAGTATCCGCGCTGACGGATGGAATCGGATCGCCTTCCGGATCGCCTGTCTGGACTGCATGGCGGCTTTTTGGGTCACGGCACAGGTATTGATGATGCATACGTCCGCCGTATCACCCGGGTTGGCAGGGATATGCCCTGATTGTCTCAGAGAGTGTTCCATCGCCTCGGATTCAAACTGATTGACTTTGCATCCGAGTGTTGAAATGAAAAAGGTCGTCATCGGATCCGTCATCCCGGCATGGAGTCGGATGAAATCCATCCTCCTCCCAGAACTTCTGTTCGGCGATAGAATACTGCGCCCTGACCCGGAGTAACCGCGCTTTGTTTCTCATCAAATTTCACGAGAGCTGTTTTTTCATCTATGGGGATCACCATCGAAGGCGCAGCCGTATGCCGGAATCGGATGCGCGTCCGGACACGGAGAGGCGTTTCAGGCGGGAGCCCGATCCAGTTGATCTTCTCCACCCGGCACGACCCTGAGAGCAGATCCTCTTTTGATCCTACAATCAGACGGTTCCTCTTTGTATCCAGCTTAACCACATAAAATGGCTTGCTTGAAGGGCAATTGATTCCTTTTCTCTGTCCGATGGTAAATTGATGGAGCCCATGATGTCTTCCCAAGCGGTTCCCATCTATATGCTCGATCCACCCTTCTTCAGGGCTATCCCCTTTCATGGATGTCAGAAACTCGCTGTAGGTACTGTTCTTAATGAAACATACATCCTGGCTTTCACGGGAGAAGACCGGAGTTAATCCGGCTTCTCCGGCCAGCTTCCGCACCTGGTTTTTTGTCAATTCACCAAGCGGAAAAGATGCCGCCGATAATTGTTCCGAATTGAGTCGGGCAAGGAAATAAGATTGATCTTTCTCGGGATCGACCCCTTGAAACAGTCGCGGCGCCCCGTTTTCATCCTTCTGAATTCTGGCATAGTGGCCGGTCGCCAGACGATTGGCTCCGTGTTTTCGAGCAAAATCGAGAAGAATTCCGAATTTGATGACCGGATTGCACATCAGACACGGGTTTGGAGTTTGACCGGATTGATACGCTTCAATAAAATAATCGACGATCGTTTTCTTGAAATCCGCCGAGAGATCCAAGACATGAAGTGGAATTTTCAACTGTTGGGCAATGGGTTGAATTGTCTCTCCGGCCTGGGGAACGTCGACTTCAGGATTTATCGGGTTCGGCTTTTCAAAACCCGTCAGAAAATGAATCCCGAAAATATCATGGCCGTCCTTTTTAAGAAGGTATGCGGCCGTCATCGAATCAATGCCGCCGCTTAACGCGATGGCGACCCGCTCCATCATTCAAAAAATATTTTCGACATGGGTCGAACCGTCATGGCCCGGCTCGGACAGGCTGCCACACAAAGTTCGCAGACACTGCACTTGTTTTGGTCGAATCCGACAGACATTTCAGGCCTTTCGATAAAAAGCGCTCCGGTGGGACAGACCGCGGTGCATGCCCCGCAGTGAGTGCATTTCTTCCGGATGCGTTTCACTTCCTGGCCGGCATTCTGGACATCGACTCCCTGCCGCTTGAGATATTCCACGCCCTCCTTAAAGTTTTTTTTGCTTCCGGAGAGCTCCAGGACCATGACCCCTTCTTTTCTTGGTAAAACCGTGGCATTCAAAATGTTGAACGTCAAATCATAATCCTTGGAGAGATAACAGACGATCGGCTTTTCAGCCTCGGTCCTTGGAAATCGAAGAATTAAAATCTTTGAATACAAGCGATCCTCCTGATGATACCCCTGCACCGGTCAATTTCTTTTCCGGATTTTCATACGAAATGGGTATCAAAATGTCAAGAAAGAATGCATTCTTTAAATACTTCTTGAATTGAAGATCTCCTTATTTTAAACTCTCCTTCAATCATTAGAAGAACCGCAAAATCAATTATCGGAAAAGGAGAAGACCAATGACGACTAATTCAGGACCCTTATCCGGAAAAATCATCCTGGTAGTGGATGATGAGGTCGATGTCCTTGAAACCGTCGAAGAAATTCTTGACATGTGCATGGTTTATAAGGCCAAAGATTATGAAACCGCCCTTCAATATCTGTTGAGCTATACCTTTGATCTGGTCATCCTCGATATCATGGGGGTCAACGGATTCGAGCTTCTGAAAACTTCCGTAAAAAGAGGTTTCCCCACAGTCATGCTCACCGCGTATGCGCTGTCGCCGGAAGCCCTTGAAAAATCCATCAAGCTCGGAGCCGTCTCTTTTCTCCCCAAAGAAAAAATGTCCACATTAAAAGAATTTTTAGAGGATGTGGTGCTGGGAGGGGGAAAACCGATCTGGAAAAAACTCTTCAGCCGCTTAGGCTCCTTCTTCGACAAACGGTTCGGTCCGGATTGGAAACAGAGAAACCAGTTTTTCGAAGAGTTTGAAAAAACCTTGAGAAAAGAGGCTGAAGCCGGTCGATAGAAAAGGATTCAGACTTTTCCTGAGAAGCGGTCATCGTGCTTGAGCCGCTCCTGAATCCCTTTTCCGATTTGATAGGTTACATCAAACTTTGACCAGAACTCCCGATTCTTCTCCCTCCACTGGGGGCCGAATCGCTGATCAAAATAGGATCCCAGTTTTTCGAACAGCATTTTCCAGGGAGGTTCTCCCTCTTGATAGGCAATCAGAAGGTCCTGTAAGAACGAATCCAGTTCAGCCATGGTTTCCTTGGGGATATACGAAATCGCTCCTTTTCGGATCGATTCCATCAATGTTTCTGGATTCATCGCATGGGCGGTCAGCATCACCGTAGGAATCCCTTTTTCAACGGTCTCCTCCAGGAGCTTAAGCCCGCTCACCCCCATGATGTCCAGGATCGCCAGGTCGTATTTTTTCTCTTTTATTTTTCTTGATGCACTCTGATAATCCCTGGCTGTATCGACTTTCGCATCTTCCAGAATATCCACGACGGTCTCCAGAATATCTTCTTCGTCGTCCACGACCAGAATCAGCTTACCCTTGAGCATGTTCTTCTTATCACTCATGAAGAATCCTCCCACTACAAATCCATTTCAAAATCCGTCCCTGGCTCAGTTACAACGCCGGGGCGCTGGTTTCAATCGCCTCCCAGAATCCCATCGCCTTGGGAAGCCATAATACCAGATCCGCCCAATAGGTCATCAATAACAGAACAGCGATCTGGATAATCAAAAATGGAATAACCGCCCGGGTCACATAGATGATGTTTTTATTGGCAATGGCGCCTGTAATATACATGCTCACGCCCACTGGCGGAGTGCAATAACCGATGGCCAGATTCACGGTCATCAACAGGCCGAACTGCATGAAATCGATCCCGAAGGTCGGAAGAAGCGGAATCACCACCGGTCCGATGATGAGCGTCGCTGAAATGACATCCAGAAACATCCCCACCACCAGAAAAAAAGCGTTCATTGTCATAAGGAACATCATGGGACTGTGAATATTCTCAATAACCGCTTCAGCGATCTTTCCGGGAACATTTTCAAAAGTCAGGTACCGGCCGAAGCAGGTGGCACCTGCCACAATAATGAGAAGGGTCGCCGAAGTGACTGCGGAGCCCACGATGACCTTTTTGACATCCTTTAATTTCATGGTTTTATGAATAAAAAGTTCCACGATAAAGGCGTAGATGCAGGCCACCACTGCGGCTTCATTTGCCGTAAACATCCCTGAAAAAGTCCCGATAAAGATAATCACCGGAAGCATGAGGGACCAGAAGCCTTCCTTGAGCACATTCACGACATCGCTGAAGCTGGGAATCGGCATCCTGAGAATAGTCTTACTGGTCCGGAATAGAAAGAACGTGTAAATACAGACCAAAAGCATGATCAGAATTCCGGGGATGAATCCGGTCAGAAACAACCCCTGAAGGGAAACATTGGTGATCATGCAATACAAAATCATGCTGATGCTCGGGGGGATGATGATTCCAAGATTGGGGGATGTGGTCATAAGACCGATGGTATATTTTTCAGGATATCCGTTTTTAATCAGCGCCGGGATCATAAAGCCTCCTAAGGCCACCACCGTCGCGACCGTGGAGCCTGAAATGGCGCCGAAAAGACCGCATCCCAGACACCCGGCCATTCCCAGTCCGCCGGGAAGCCAGCTTACCACGGTATTGACCACCTTGATGAGCTTTTCCACAATGGAGCCTGCGGTCATGATATTCCCGCCTAGAATAAAAAAAAGGACGACCACCAGAGCAAAATTGT
>JBFMEI010000107.1:0-7227 GCA_040753295.1 Thermodesulfobacteriota bacterium
AGGGCAAGAACCAGGGAAATCCAGGGAAGGTTTCCAAATTGGATTGTCAAATAGGCGACCCCGGCTCCGGCAATCAAAACCGCAGCCCACTGGGCTTTTCTGAGCCGCTCCTTCAAAAAGACCATCCCCAGAAGGACATTGATCATGGGGTTTATGTAGTATCCGAGACTTGTTTCCAGTATCCGATCGGTATTGATGGCCCATATGAAGAGAAACCAGTTGCATGAAACCAGAAGAGTGGTCCCTAAAAGAATCCCCAGGGTCCGACGGTTGAATATGGCGGTTCTGAATTCACCCCAGTATCCGAAAGCGGCAATGATGGGGATCAGAAAGAGAAATGACCAAACCATCCGGTGCATGAGAATTTCAAAAGGAGGGACTGCTTTAAGCCATTTAAAATAAATCGGGCTCAATCCCCAGATGAGAAACGCCGGCACTGCATTGAAAATACCGATAAGTGCGTCCTGACGTGGTTTTGGATTCATCTGCGGTTGAGTTTGACGACGGTTTCAATATGGGGGGTGTGAGGGAACATATCCACCGGTTGAATTTCAAGAACCTCATATTTTCCCTTCATGAGCCCCAGATCTCTTGCCAGGGTCGCAGGATTGCATGAGATATAGACCATCCTCGGAGGTGCCAGACTCATGACCTGGGATACGACTTTGGGATGCATCCCGGTTCTTGGAGGATCGATGACCATCACATCCGGAAGAAAGTCGACAAGGCTGGTTATCCGGAGCATATCTGCGCAGATAAACCGGCAATTGGTAATCGAGTTGAGACGGGCATTCAATAGGGCATCCGCCACGGCACTTTCCGAGATTTCAATCCCGGTTACCGAGGCAGCCGAGTCTGAAAAATAGATGGCCACAGCACCGGTTCCGCTGTAGAGGTCCAGGACCGATTCCGATCCGGTCAGACCGGCAAAACGTTTTGCAGTATCAAATAGATTCTTTGCGTTTCGGGTGTTGACCTGAAAAAATGAGTTGGCGGAGATTTCAAATTCAAATCCCCCTACCCGGTCCCGGATTTTCGATTCTCCAGAAATGCATTTTTCTTTTTCGCCCACGGCAATCCCGGATATTTTTGAGGTGATATTGTTCATCACCGATCTCACTTTCGGATAGGCGTCTTTCAACATTGCCGCAATGGGAAGAATGGGTCCGTCATCCTCGAACGCCGTGACGATATTGACCATCCACTCGTCATAGGCTTCCGACCGGCGCAGGGTAACAAATCGCCAGAACCCTTTATGACTTTTCAGACCATAAGGAGGCGCTCCGGATCCTTTCATGAGGGATCGGATGCTGTTCAAAATTCCATCCCCGTATTCGTGCTGAAGCAGGCATGCCTCGATATCCATGATTTTATCGAAAGTCCCGGGAATATGAAGGCCGAGAGCAAAGGATCGGTCCAGGGCCGGCAGACTCAATTCGTCCCGTCTCACCCATCTTCGATCCGAACATGAAAACTCCATTTTATTCCGGTATCTGAAGATGTCTGGAGAGGGGATCGCCGGATGAACCGGAACATCGGATATTCCTCCGATGCGCCTAATTGAGTCCCGAACCTGCTCTTCTTTAAATGAAAGCTGTTTTTCATATGTTACAAATTGCCACTTGCATCCGCCGCAGATATCGCTGTATGAGCAGGGAGGCGTCACTCGGTACGGAGAAGGGTGAAGAAGTGCTACCGGGACAGCTTCGGCATAGGATGATTTCTTTCTGATGATTTTAACTCGTGCAACATCAAGGGGTACGGTCTTATCCACAAAAACGGTAAATCCGTCGATCCGGCCGACTCCCCGTCCACCAAAAGCCATGTCCGAAACAGCGATTTCGTATTCTTCCCCTTTTTTAACCGGCATAAGCTCCTGGCCTTCCCTTTCTTTTACCCAATGCGCTCCGGAGAGCGTTCAGACAGGCTCCTGTTTATTCAATCAAACCCCACAAATCAAGAAAGATCCCAATATCCTTGAAAATAAAACCTGAACCTCTCGAATTACCGTTCTCCTCTGATGGATTTTCTCTCCATGGAATCCTGCATCTCCCCAAAGACCCTCATCCGCCGTTTGTGGTCGGATCCCACGGCCTGATGAGCAGCAGTGAATCTTCAAAACAGATCAGACTCGGAGAGGAGTTAAGCACGGCCGGCATTGCGTTTTTTCGATTCGATCACCGGGGATGCGGAAAAAGCGACGGCCTTTTAAAAGATGTCACATCATTAGGTTCCAGAATCAATGACCTTCTCAGTGCCGTCCGGACCCTCTGTTCCAGAAAAGGGATCGGGAAATTTCTCGGCGTTTTCGGAAGCAGCATGGGAGGTGCGGTCTGCCTTGCCGCCGCCTCTATGATCCATATCCCTTCCATGGCGATCCTGGCGGCTCCGGTCAAAAGCCGCGGGATCTCCAGGAGCGGTGAACAGAGCCATAACCCCAATGCCGCACCCGATTGGTTCGATGCCTCGCATCTCCAGTTTGATTTGACGAGTCAACTCTTTAGGGTCAAAAATGTTTTAATATTGCATGGAGATGATGATGAGGTGGTTCCTTTTTCAAATGCCCGACTTATTTACAAAAATACCGGAAAACCCAAACGGCTGGTCCGGTTCACCGGAGGAGATCATGTCATCAGCAACCCTCTTCATCAGAATGAATTGATTCAAGAAACAACCGGCTGGTTCATCCGGGCCGCAAGAGATTTTTTAAAATGATAAAAATGGTGTTGAAACGCGCTGCCCTGATACGTTACAGTTCCATCTCACGATCGATTCCATCCCCTCATTACAGGTGACACCATGGAAAATGACTTTTTAATCGATGAGAAAATCAAGCCCTGGTATTTTGGAAGAATTCTGAATGGAACCTTCGGCCATCTTCTGAAGGATCGTGTTTCCGAATGCATTCTGATCTCCATTTCATTTGAAAAAACCGGAAATCCGGCAATCCCCTACCTGGCGGCATGGGAGAGGAATAAAAAATCGATCTGGTATGAATTCGCGGCTAAACGCTTTGTGGAAATGATGGGATGCGGATATACGGATCTGGCGGAAATGGTCCGGACCCGTATCCTTGACCGCCATGTTTATAAATACAGTGAAAATGAAGGGATCATCAAGGAGGTCATGGGCAGGGACCGCCTTGACGGAGCCCGGGAAGAACTGAGGGAAGATACCCGCTTTTTCGGATCCATGGAAGCGGTCTATAAGATATCACCGGTGAAGGGGGAGCCCTTCTGGGTCAAGGATCAGGCCATAATTGAAACTTATCCTGCTGACAACATCTGCCTTTCCCTGGGATCCCTGACCGTGGTTTCCAAAGAAATGGAGGCTGAAGAGGAGAGGGAAAGGCTGGTTTCAAGCCTGAGAGAAGCACTGGCCAATGTCAAAACACTCCAGGGGCTTCTTCCCATCTGTGCGTCGTGTAAAAAAATCCGGGATGATAAAGGATACTGGAATCAGATTGAAACCTATTTTCAGGATCATACTGATCTGGTCTTCAGTCACAGCGTATGCCCGGACTGCTGCAGAAAGCTTTATCCTGAATTAAAGAAGAAACCCTCATCCTGAATTGAATCTTCTCTAAATTGAGCGTCGACATTATAAGGGTTTCCGTTGATATATATCCCGGAAATCCGGCTCAGGCTCCAGGGAAGCTGATCCGGAGGTCCGGTTACCGCCACAACAGTTGCGGATTTACCCGGGGCAATGATTCCGAAATCGGATAAGCCGAGTAAAAGGGCTCCATTTCTTGCGGCACACTCGATTGCGTTTTGAATCGGATATCCGGCATCAAGGAGAATCGAGAGCTCATCCATTATCGATGCTCCATGATGAACCCCCATGCTTCCCGAATCGCTTCCCACAGCGATTTTAAGGCCGATCTTCCTGGCGTACCGGATCTGATCGACCTGATGCTCAAGCGTTTTTGCCGAAACATCTCTTGATTTTCCTGAATAAAGACCGGAAAAGGCTTTCATGGTGCATGCGGTGGGAACCCAGATCGTATCCTGATCTCTCATCCGGTCCAGATTTTCCGTACCCATAAAAAACCCATGTTCAATCGAAGAGCACCCTGCAGACACCGCGATTTCAGTTGGAATTTTTCCATTGGAGTGAACCATCACCGGAAGGCCAAGGCTTGCAGCGGTATCAACCCCTTTTCTAAGCTCTTCGATCTGGAACTGGGGAGAGGTCTCCTTTCCATACAAAATCAGGCTGTTGATTCCTGAGTTGAGAATCTTAACATGATCGATGCCTGAACTTTCGCGCAAAATCCCAGCCGCCAGATCCTCATTTTTTCCCGGGGATCTTCCGATAAGACTTCCGTACCGGCCGACATTGTGCCATGCTTTTCCGGCAACATGCAGGATGATGGGAAGGCGGCTCCCGAAGCGACACTCCTTTTTAAATCGATGGGCAAATCCGTTATGATCTCCGCCGTCTCTGACACCGATAATCCCAAAAGAAAGATGTTTCCTCAAGTGCCGGAGGATCCTTTCTCTTGCAGTTTCAAACGGATCGGAAAGGAAACGCTTTCGAAGATTCACATCTTCTATTCCGGACATGAAAAGATGGACGTGGGCATCAATTAACCCTGGAATCAGCGTCCCGGCCGTGTGGTCGATGACAGGCTCCGATATCCCCGCCCAAGGCCCATCGGATCGAACCGCATGAATGGTCTTACCGGAGAATTCCACCAGAACATCTTTCATGACAGGGCCACCCCTGCCGTCGATCAACCATCCGGCCCGGATGCGACGACTCACCGGCGGTCGACCTGGGGTATCTTCCGGCAGCAAAGAATTGATGGGGTTCATGGATACCGGATCAGGTCCGAATTCATATGGGGCTGCGGATCAACTCGAGTCTCAGCATATTCAAGGCGCTCTGGGAAAAAATCCTCTTGTTCATCAGCCGGTCTCCAAAGGTAAAGTGAAGGGTTTTTCCAATCACCGTGTCTGGAGATGCGATCCCGATGCAGACCGTTCCCACAGGTTTTTCAACACTCCCTCCGGAAGGCCCTGCAATGCCGGTGACGGCAAGCCCATAGGTGGAACCTGTGATCCGGCGCACTCCCCTGGCCATTTCGCGGGCAGTCTCTTCATGCACTGCCCCGAAGCGGTCAAGGGTATCCCGGGAAACACCCAGGAGATCGGTTTTTGCCGAATTGGAATAGACGACTCCGGCAAAAAGGAAATAGTCGGAACTGCCGCTCACATTTGTAATTCGATGGGAAATCAGCCCTCCGGTACAGCTCTCAGCCACAGCCACTGTTTCTTTCCGACCTCTGAGCAGGTTTCCCACAACAACTTCCATGGGTTCTCCTGTGAGAGAGATGATATATCTGCCGAGTTTATCGGAAACCCAGGCGGCTGCCTTTTCCACCTGCCCGGTTAAGTGGCTCCGGTTTTTTCCGTAAGCATAAAGCTTAACCTGAATTTCAGGAAATTTTGCCCTTAACCCCAGACGGACTTCAGGAAAGTGCCGATTCAGATCACAAAGCTGTTCTCCGGTGGCGGCTTCAGTCAAACCAAAGGTTGTGATGGTTCTTTTGATACTTACTGCCGGATCCAAACCGGAACTTTTCAAGATAAAGGGAAGGACATGATCATCCAGCATCCGTTTCATTTCAGCCGGTACACCGGGAAGAAAGAAAAAAGTGCAGCGGCCGATTCTTAACGAAAAACCCGGCGCGGTCCCCATGGGGTTTGAAAGAAGCTTGGATCCGTGCGGAAGAAGGGCCTGCTTTTTGTTCGAATCGCTCATCCACCGCTGCCGGGTTTTAAAGAATGCCTCAATCTCTTTCATGGCGGTTTCATTGAATTCACATGAAACACCGGCGGCACGGGCGGCGGCGGTGGCCGTAAGGTCATCTTCCGTCGGCCCCAGCCCTCCGGTAACCACGGCAATATCCGCCCGGCCTCCGATTTCCTTAAGGACGGTGACAATATCCGCTTCAGCGTCTCCCACACACTGATGCCGCATGATTTCGACACCGGCATCTTCAAGCTTTTCAGCGATATACGCGGAATTGCTGTCGATCAGCGCCCCGCTTCGAATTTCATCACCTGTGGCAAGGAGTTCTCCGATCATAGCCCCCTCAGATTTAATGCGTTGTGAGATAATACCTCGATCTTGCCAGATTCAGGTTCTATCCCAATTCAAGAACGAATAAAAGAGATTTTAACCTGGATCTTACACGTTCTTATATTGATTTTTAGTTCACCGGACGCTATAAGAAAGAATGGGATCGAATAAGAGTATCTTCTTTTTTATCCTGCTCCTTCTGATCTTTTCTGCAGATTCCCGGTCCATGGAAATCGAAAATATTGGATCCGGCGCCATGGGATATTACCTTCCGGAAGAACAGAAGGAAACGGTCTCTTTTTTTCCATTGGAAACCGAGTTCATATCTCCATCCGCACTGTCGACAAATTACCCATCGGAAGTCATCCGCCTCATCAATTTAAACCGGCAGAATGCCGGACTTCTTCCGGTTAAATTTAACTCCACCCTCAGCGCGCTGGCGCAATCCCACACCGAGCGGATGCGCAATACCAATTGTATGGCCCATCAGTGCGACGGCGAGGCGTCACCGAGCGAGCGAATATGCGGTTCAGGATATCGGACCTATGGCGGAACCCAGTCGGTTGCAGGTCTTTCTCCGGCAAGCTCAGGAGGCCTTCCCAACCCGGGAGGCGGTTCCTGCTTTGTGGGAGAAGCGATTGCCGGAGGATATGCCACACCCGCAAGTCTGGTATCCGCCTGGATGGCAAGCCCTTCCCATTATTCCATTCTCATGCATCGACAGCTCAGGGAAATCGGTGTGGGGTATGCCGCCGGAGGGTATTACCGGGCATACTGGACCGCTGATCTCGGAAGTCAGCCCAATTCACTCCCGGTATTCATCAACTACAATGCCCCGGATACCGGCTCAAGCCAGGTGACGCTGAACATCACCAATGAAGAGGTCTCCGGCATGGGAGGAATCGACTTTGCTCCTGAAGTGATGATTGGGAATGATCCATCCTTCACCGGAGCCGGATGGCAGGTCTATTCCCCTCACAAGCCCTGGTCTTTGCCACAAGGGTCAGGTCAGAAAATCGTCTATGTCAAATTCCGGGACCCTGCAGGCGCTGAACTGATTTCCTGTGACGACATCCTCCTAAGGTGACCCTATTCCGCCCTCAGGGCTTCCACAGGATCAAGGCCAGCCGCCCGATA